>JANXCW010000010.1 GCA_025059775.1 Armatimonadota bacterium | reverse complement strand
CCGTTGGAGGCTGTGGGAGGTTTCAATCCCTCATAGGTAGGCTCTGAACCCCCCGTGGGGGGGCTAGTCTACATCTTCAAACAACGTTTCAATCCCTCATAGGTAGGCTCTGAACGCAACAGCTGAGCTTGTTGGGGTCCCCGTGAACCGGTTTCAATCCCTCATAGGTAGGCTCTGAACGAGAGGAGGAGAGAAGAAGTGGTGGGGGTGAGTCGTGTTTCAATCCCTCATAGGTAGGCTCTGAACGGCGCAGACCATACCACAGGCTGCAAGAGTAGAAGAGTTTCAATCCCTCATAGGTAGGCTCTGAACCACGAGGGTGACGTCGCATACGTTGTGAAACTCCGCGTTTCAATCCCTCATAGGTAGGCTCTGAACCTGTACGCCCAGGCCACCGCCGAAGCGCGAATCACCGTTTCAATCCCTCATAGGTAGGCTCTGAACCAGCAGGAGAGTTCTGTTTGTCGCTCTCCTCAAATAGTTTCAATCCCTCATAGGTAGGCTCTGAACTCTGTGTTATCTGTGCCTCTCGACTTATCAGTTCCCGTTTCAATCCCTCAGAGGTAGGCTCTGAACCTTCTTCTCTTCTTCTAGTGGAGTTCTGTGATTTTGGTTTCAATCCCTCATAGGTAGGCTCTGAACACCTTCGGGCGTGCTTCGTCGCGGATGAGGGCCACCTGGTTTCAATCCCTCATAGGTAGGCTCTGAACAAAAGTGTACACTCCCCACGCGGGTTCCGTCAAGATCCCATTTCCGGTCGGCTCTCCCAAGAGGACGGAAGGATGAGTCAAGTGGCGGATCTTTTGGGATTTCGGGCGATCCTGGATGAGTCGTCGATCCTCTGAGGTCTTTGTCGCATCGACGGTAGACGACCCACCGATAGCGCCACAGCTCCTGGAGGCGACCCATCTTACAGCATCCACTTGGGCTCCCCTTTCCGAACTCCCAGATTCTGTCGCTCCAGCCAGTCTGTAGAGCGCAGGAGGTAGAAAAGCACACTGTCCTCGGACTCGTCGATTACCTCACGCACCTCCGCCTTCAGCCGCTCGAACTGGGCTCGAGTGAGGTCTCCCTCAAGTACGGAGTTCTGGACCCAGGTGAGGTATTTCCGCCCCACTTTCAGAATCTTCACAACTCGCTCTACTGCCACATCGTAAACCATGATCACGTACATACCTTCCTTACCAGCGGGTCCGAAATGGCCGGTATTCCCGATCGCCCAACAAGTGTTTTTCGAGCTTGTAGAGCTCTAACCGGATGAGCGTACGGTAGGAGACATGTCGCTTCAGTCCTCGGTGATGCAGAGTGGTCCCCAATCGCTCCTCCCATGCCTCTAAGAACCGCCGTCGTCCCTCCTCCTTAAGGTACAATCCACCTAAGGCTTCATCGAAATGTCTGGCCTGGATTTGACGCTTTTGCACAAGACTTAAAACTGTGCGATCAACGAGGATGGGCTTAAAAACTTCTGCTACGTCCAGGTTTAGAGCAAAGCGGCGGAAATTTGTCGCATGTAGGAACCCAATCCGCGGATCGAGATGGGTCCGGTAGATCTCCGAGAGCACGGCAGTATACAGGAGGCTATTGCCGAATGAGAGGAGTGCATTCATACGGTTGCGTGGCGGTCGTCGCGTGCGCTCTTCGAACTCAAAATCGGGATCCTCCAAGATCCGATCAAACGCTCGATAGTAAGCTTCTCGAGCTTGCCCCTCTACTTGCATGAGCTGTTCAATTCCTTGCTGGCTATGCACTCGTCCAAGTTGTCCTTCGAGCGCTGTGAGGATGTCTTCAAGCGCCTTACCTCTTCGCTGGTAGTACCGAAGGACGTGCAGAAGGTTCTGGATAGCGCCAAAGACGAACCGACGGGCCAGATCTAGCCGCTTCTCTGCATCTAAGTAGTGCACCACCTGTTGCAGAAGTAGATAGCCGGAGTTATTATGCTCTCGCGGGTAGAAGGTCCCCATGTACCATCCGTGGTAGCTGTAGATGTGAACCATGATCTCATGCTGGCTTAAAAATTCCAGCAAGCGCTTGTTGAATTCCACCTCTCCAAAAACGTGGATTTCAAGCACTTGTTCCACCGGCACATATCGCTTTGCTCCTTCACGCTCGAGACACAGCGTGTTCTGCTTGCGGCTCAAGGTCCCACCGCCCATAAGGTAGAGAGCCCGCCTCATACGTCCTCCGATTCGTCGAACTCATCTCCCCAGCAAAACTCATCGTAAGCACAGGAGCGGCAGACCGCCATGCGCCGGGGGACGGCAGGTGGGGTTGGCATCTGCCGAATTTCCCGAACCTTCCGGAGCGCATCTTGCAGCTCGGATTCCAGATCCGGCCCCAGCTGCACGATCTCCCTTCTCCGCTGCCGTGGATAATGCAGGATTCCTTGGGTTTCGACGCCGCGCTCGCGCAACAGCAGGAGGTAATAGGCCAGCTGGAGTACGTGCGCTCTATGTTGAGTGGGACCGCGCTTCACCTCGTGCATGATCCCCTCTGAGGTAAAGTCCACGCGGGCAAATCCCTCAATGTCTACGTTCCGCTGAGCTTGCCGCCTGAAGCTCGTCTCGTGCAGCAGCCGTCCCAAAGCGACCAGCTCGGAACCTGCTTCATGCTCCACCCCGTGCACGAAAAGCCAGCACTTGCGAGGACACACCACGACGTAATTCACCTCAACTCCCCGTACAGGCACGTCCTCACCGAAGATCCTCTCCAGAAACGACATCTCCGTATCCGGTGCCTCCGCCTCTTTCTCTCCCGGCTGCAAATCGTCTCTGTCCCGGCGCATTCCCCCACCTCCTTCCACAAACGGTTCAATCGAGGATCAGCCCACTTATTGCCTCTCCCATTTCATCCGGTGCCTGAAGTCCAAACTCGGAATCATAGGACAGAGTGGTCTGAAGACATCTTAGATCTTCCATGGGTGCGAAGAACTCTCGTTGCTGCAGCCAATAAATGGGTATGGAAACCAGCAGCTCCGGAATCTTCCACCCCTGCCCGTTTTCCCGAAGTCGGTAGGCTTTATCTGTGAATACCTTCGGAAGAACCTCGACGGATACCATCCCTCGTCGCGCCGTAAACCGGGCACGCATTTCCTCATCCATGAGGTCGATGGTGTAGCAGCCTAACCTGCTTTGAACCTCTCTCAGCATCTGCCGGCCGTCTTGTAGTTCCCGTTGCCACTCGCGTGTCGCTGTCACGTGTTCATACAACGTGTGAGCAGCCTGGAACAAATCCCTGTCGGTCGGCACATCTGGCAGGTCCCTGAGAATCTCCAAGCTCCACTCGAGAACCTCTCTGCCATAGATCCGTCGTGATCCATCCGCATATTGCCTGTAGATGACCACCGGAGCTGCTTCTTGCTGCCCACGACGGTTCACCCGTCCCATTCGTTGCACCAATGCATCGACCGGGGCCACTTCGGTAACGAGAGCGTCGTACGAGATGTCCAGACTCACCTCCACCAGCTGGGTTGCCACAGAGATCATCCCCGGCTTGGGATCACTGATCCGGGCCTCCTTTGCCTGTCGGTGACCAAAGGTGAACCGCGCGTGCAGAAGTTCTCTGCTCGACCATTTCCACTCATCCCGGAGCCTTCGATAAAAGACCTGAGCATCCCGCACAGTATTGGCCACCACGAGTACGGACTTCCCGCACCTGGCGAGCTCCGTGGCTGTCGCAAGACCATCGTCTAAGAGAGTACCGTCCCGTACCATCAGCCGGTGGCGCTGACGCTTCCACAGCTCGGGTTCGGCTTCTACCAAAGACCCTTGAGGGAAAAGCTCAAGGAGAGACCTGGGGAGCGTAGCACTGGCGAGTGCCAAGCGTCGGGGTCGTTCCCGCTCGAGGGCCTCGAGGAGGAGCCCGAGGGTGTATGGTTCATAAGCATGGATCTCGTCCAAAACCACGGTAGCTTGCCGGGCCAGCGTGCGGCGCTCTTCCCAGTGCCGGCCGTTGAGGTGCGCCAGCAAGTATTGGTCCAGCGTGGCAACGGTCACAGGTTTGGCAAAAACCGAGCCAAAGAGGCGCAGGTCCAACGGGTCTTCGTCCGACTCCTGGTGCAGCATGTAGGCAGCACGTCCGTGCGCCAGCGCCACGGCGTCGTCACCGTAAATCCGACGCAGCCGCCGCCACATGGCGTTGCTTGTGGCTTGCGTGGGCAGAAGGTAAATCAGCCGCTCCGTATCGCCTGCCCAGAGCAGGAGCGCTTCCGTCTTGCCTGTGCCCGTGGGTGCCCGGAGCCAGAGCACGCTGTCTTTTGTCGTGCGCGCGGCCTCCTGAAAGCCTCGCAGAGGGGCATTAAGCTTCTGGACGTGCTGGGCAATCGCCGTACTGCCATGTTCAAGGAAGAGCAGCTGAGGTTCCGGATTTTTCGCCGAGGCCAGCCAATCGGCCAAGTGCAGCACCGCTTTGACGCGGGCAAAATCTCCTGTTGGTAGGCGTTGCATGACGCCACGCAATGTGGTCCGCTCTCCACCGATGCACAGTGGCGTATCCAGGAGCGCTACGGGTGCGTGCTGCAAGAGCGGCTGAACCTGCTTCCAAAACTCCTCCACAGACGGCAGCCCTTCTATCCCAACTTCTTGCAGCAGGCGCCAGACGTCCTCCAGCACCTTGCGGAGCTCAGGATGGTAGTTCGGCTTATTATTGTAGTCCTTGTAGAGCTCCGGACTTAGAGGAGAATGGTGTGTGAGTACGGCGGCGGTGGCATCGTAGCGCGTCTTTTCTATCCCAAGCCGCGGATTGAGCAGCCCCTCCAGCAGCAGTGCGAACGGCAAAGACGCCAAGGCGTGGGGATAGGCTTTTTTGCGTTCCCCGCGCATGTACTCTTGGAAGTCCGTTGTGGCTTTGCCGATATCGTGCAGCGCGCACGCCAGGATCGCCTTCGTGCGCAGCGGCTCCTCAAGCCCAAGCCGTTCGGCAATCTGCGCCCCCAGCCGGGTCACTTCCGCCAGGTGGTCAGCAAGTGACGCATCGGGCTTAGCAAGGATCATATTTTTTCAATCCACACCCACGCCCGATCTTTCCACCACCACGCCGAAAGTCCGGAAAGCTCCCACTCCACACCCAGCGGCAGGAAACTCACCGGCACCGGAGGCTCCGGATGGCGAATGCCTTTGGCGTCTACCGTGAACGCAAGCGGAAGGGTCTCGACAACAGGCGGCTCGAAGACCGAACCTTCGCGCAAAATCGGGCGCAGATTGGACATCTGACGCACATCCCCGACCACCAGCGTGCCCTGAAGACGCGGCTCTCCGGGCTTGGCTTCGTCAAGCTGCACTTCCTCCACGAGCAAAAGCTCATCTTCCCGACCAAGCGAGAGCGGATACGCAGGGTCGCGGAATGCCCGCTTCAGCTTCTGCAAGAGCGCCGCGTCGCCACCGTAAAGCAGCGTGTAGCGCGTGAAAAACAGGAGCTCCCGGAAGTACGGCGAGCGGGCTTCGATGCGGGCGTTTTTGATCTTGAGCACGGTCCAAAGGTCGCGGGCACGCCCGGGCTTGGCGTCCATCCACACCGAGATCTTCAGCCCACGCATAGGGCTCTCCGGCGCCCACAGCTCTCGGTCCGAAAGCCCCAGCGCCGCCCCGGCGATGCCCTTGAGCGTCGTCGGTGGAGGCATGGGAAGCGTGCGCTGGTAGTTGTGGTCCAGCGGACGCCGGAACGACGCCACCGGCGCCCGCACCCGCACGATTAGGACTGGCTCCATAGCGTGCCCACGTCCTGCTTCGCCTGCGCAAGGGCTTCGTGAACGGTCAGCACCGCTCCATAGCCGGCAAGCGTGGAGCGAATCTCTTCTTCATTCCCGAACACGCCTGGCTCCAACCCGAAAAGGGTTTGCTCTCGGTAGTCATCAATTTTCTGGAGCGCGTTCAGGAGCGGCTCCAGCTCCAGCACGTACTTGCCGTCCTCGTAGTGCGCCGAAAGTGCCTCCAGAAAGACCGGGTGCTTCACACGCAGGCGGGCATAGGCGATGAACTTGGGCGAAAGATCCGCCAGCATCCGCGTCGTGCGGCCGCCGCCCCAGAGGATATTGAGCGCCTCCAGAAGCTTTTGGAGACGCTCGCGTTTCACCTCCGGCTTTAACTCCGCCCAAAATCCTCGTTGCGGAGGGCTGGTATCTTTGACCAGCACATCCAGAACTGATCGAAGTTCTTCCTTCTTCTTTTTATCTGAGTCAGCTTCTTCCCGCTCTCGTTCTTGCTCTTTCTCTCTTTTACTCGGCTGAATCAGTTCATACCGACTCGGCCACTTACCCACGCGGTCCAGCTCTACGAGAATCGTGCCCTTGAAGAGATTGGCGTAGAGCTCGGTTTCGTACATGTTGCCGCCGGCAGCCATGGCCTGCCCGAAGCGCTCGAAGGAGCGCGTGCCAAGGTCGCGGTCACCTTGGAATGGGAAGAGTCCCACGGCAGCCGAGACGCGTACGGGCGACGTGCGCCGCCGTCCACCGGAGGGGTCCAGGTACCCAAAAAGATCTTCGTCCACGAACTCCCACGGGCGCACAGGCGGTGTCACTTCTTGTCCGCTCACCTGCGCAAAGGGCTCCGAGAGCGGATAGCCCAGCTCTTCCAGGCGGTCCCGGAGCATCCGCCGCAGTGCCTGTCCGGAGATATAAGGCACCGTGCTTCCGTCGGGCAGAGTGACTTTCTTTGCCACCACGACGTTGCCCTCGCTGTGCGACGCATTCACATTCGCTGCCGACACTTTCGCCAGATACCCGATGACAATCGCTTTGCTCATGGTTGACCCTCCGTTATCTTTCTACTCGCACCAAGATTGCCCACGTCTCGCCGCTACGCTTGACGGTGAGGGGGAGCACGTAAACTTGCTTATCCAAGTTTGCTCCGCGTGGATTTCCACCAAAGGGGTTAAACCCATCGAACTGAGAAGAAGCGGTCAAATCCGAGAGGCGCACAACCAAACCAGCTTGCGTAGATGAGGCTTGACGAAAGGGTTTAGGACACAATGCTTCAGGTGGTCCTTCAAGACTACGACAAATCTCCACACACCAGCAGACAGAATCTGAAGTCCCAAACCGACGTATCTTAGAGAGGAGGTGAGCGATTTCCTTCGCGTCAGGTTCTGGGACTTCAATGTATACGGACAGAGGTTCTTCCAGGAGGAAGTAATCACGCACACCGGTAGACTCAACTGTGGACTTCCCCGGACCTTGTGAGGAATGAGGGGGCTTTAATCGTTTCACGAACGCTCGAAATCGTACGACCTGCCGCGGCGGGATAACGCACACACGCAAGGTCTTGACGATGTCAAAAATCCGCCGCCCCTCATTGACGTTCCCGCTCCATCGGATCGCTGTATCTACCAGCGCCAGCTTGACTGTGGCCGGGGACGGCACTGGCGATCCAATGGCAAACTGAGCAGAAGCGTCGGGCATGCGATAGGAAAACGTGCTTGGGAACTCGTAATCCGCCTGAAGCCAGACCATTGGCTCCGCTGGTGATGGTGGAGCCGCTGTAGGTTGAGAAGAACGGCGCCGTGCCATGGGCGCTCACTCTTCCGCAGTCTCGGTCCCTGTGGGCTCTTTGGCTACCTCAGAGCCCCCAGGTGCTCCTCCTGCCCGCCGACTTCGACCGCCCCGCCGTCCGGTGGCTTCTCCGGCAGAACCCGACTCACCAGTTGACGGCGTTTCTTGGAAAGACATTCGGAATGGAGCTTCTTCTTTAAGTTCGGCGAGGATATTCACGAGCCCATCCAGGTCGTCAAACTCTCGAGCTTCTACCTCCTTTTCAGCCAGTCCCTTCACCTTTTCCCGGCAATCTTCTTTCCGAGCTTCTACCCCCTTCAGTCCCTTCACCTTTTTCCGGTAATCTTCTTTCAATGGGCTGAGCATAGGCACCGGAACAGGCTGCCGTGAAATCAGCACGATTCCCTCTATGCCCAAAATATGCGGAAAGCGCGTCGTAGTCATTGCGCCATCCGGCCGTTTCAGAGCCCACTCATAGGCGGTAAGAGCCACCTTGAACCGGCGCTTCTGCTCATCAGCGGCAAGGACATAAGTGTAGTTCACTTCGTTGAGCCCGATGCGCCAGGGCTGGAACAGCGTGACCAAAGCATAAACGCCAGAGCGGGTAGGACGGTGGTAAAGCATCTGGGCTGCAACTTCGGTTCCCTTAGCCTCATCTGTAGCCTGCTGCTGGGCTTCTTCTTCCTCGCCGCCTTCCTCAGTTTTATCTGCAACCCCACGCTCGGCCACAGCATGCCGTGCATGAACGTGAATATCTCGGTAGAACTTCCCAGGCACTCCTACGATCCAACCAAACTCCACAGTTGATTGGCGGTGAATCGTGGGACGTTGCACCAGAAAGCCATGCAAATCACACAAGACGCAGCGCGTAATGGCAGTCCCCATTGCCTGAGCATTATCATTTTGGTTAAGTTCTTGACGAGCAGCGTCAGCTCGTTGCGGTTGGAAAGTCCGGCATGCGGGACAGAGCGCAAGATTCTTGGTCTTTGCCTGTAGCCACGTCCAGTAGGCGTGGATGTGCTTCATCATCTCGCCGCTGACGCCGTCGGTCTTAGTGCCATCCCAGAGCATAACGGTCCGAGGTTCCGTTACGTTGCCAATGGAACCCTCGTTGTTCAGCGAATGGAGGTTCCATGTGACACGTGCCAGAATAGCAATCTCAAAGACACCTTGTTGATTGGCATCAGGTGTGCTTTGAGACTGGGTTTGCTGTTCAGATGGCAGAGGTATCCCCTCGACGCCCTCTGTATCATGGGACGCCTGTCCTTCCTGCATCGAAAACAGGTCTTGTTCTGTCATGACTGTCCTCCTTCTTCTGATGCCACTGAAGTCGTTACCGAACTTTCTTCGGTTTCAGCTCCCATCTTGTTAGGAACCTTCTCAACTTTCTGTTCACCCTGAACGAGAGCGTGACTGATCAAAGCTGCACGAACTATTTTAACCCCGTGAAAATCTACGAGACTGACAACAGCCTCAAGCGATTCTTGGGTGGGACGACGTAGCTTCTTGCGCCTTGCCAGTCCTTCAAAACGACGGAGAAAGCGTTTCAACGCCTCTGCAAAGGCTTCTGGCGTCTCAGCAAACTCCAGATCCAACAAGGAGGCATAATCCTCACCTATCCGTAAAGCGCGACGCAATGTTACTCCAAATTCCTGCACTGCAGGATGGCTGAAGACTTGGCTGAGTTCATGAGATGCTGACATAGCTTATCACCTTTTCCAAAGTTTTCGTGTCTGGAAGATTTTCTCGTTTAATATGCTTCTGGTACCGAATCATCGTTCGCACCAAACGGTCGTAGGTGTCCAGGTCCCAGCGCATGACGAGTTCAGTCGCCGCCAGGGTAAGGTCTTCGGCACCAGTCGTGGAACCCAGGCGAAAACAGTAGTCCAGCCACTGTAGCATGGGTTGCGTTTTATCCGGGTCTTGGGCAATCGCTTTCATTAGCGGTTCCAGGCGGAGCTGGTTGCCCTGAGCAGGTTTTATCTGTTGACGTGCTCCAAAGAGGCGGAAGTAGAGCACAGCCGAGTAGCGGTCCTGAAGATCGCCCTGAGCAGCTGCTCGGCGCCGCAGGCGTTCGGCTAACTGCACCGCATAATGGGCTGCGGCATTCTGGACACCGTGATATTTGAGTCCGGGCACCCGAAAGAGCTCTTGCACATCACGGAAGTAGCTAAAGTGGATGTTCTGCGGCACAGGCAAAAGCGCCAGCCAGTTAGACTGCCCAGCCTCCTTGGCATCGCGATAGGTTCCGCACCTAGCCATTCCCAGGCAGGCAAGAGCCCAGTGGTCTTTGCGCACCTTGAGCTGTCCTTCCTGATATTGAGCACGAGTTGTGTGTCTTAGCCCCTTGAATCCGGTGGGGTCCAGCCCGCCGGGAAGGCTTTCGCCTGTTCCAAAAGGAACTATGTTAGTTGGGTTTTGTAAGTCACAGAGTATGGTAGCAATTTGCTGCTGCAGGGTATTCCTTGCCTTATCACGCTTAGAAGACCAGTCTCCTTTTACTGTCAGAAACACGCGCTGCCAATTCCCATCTTCAAATAAGGTTTCCCATCCAGTGTTACCTGCTAAATTGGGGTTAGCAGAAACAGCTGATGCAGGTTCAACGATATATGCCCAGTATGAGTCGGTAATTCGCACCTCATCACCCGTGATGACATTTATCGTCGTCCCAAGGCCCCACGCTCGGGCCGTATCAAAAGCATCCAAACCAGTTTTCGTAATGTAGTACGGCATCGGGTCCTCCTGTTGCGATGCGATCAGCCAGTCGGAGCCAACGCGAAAGTAGCACATAAGCCGTGTACAACTTCTCATTCTCCAGAGGGGGAAACTTTTCTCGCAGATTAGTCGGGCTCGGCTGGCATGAAAGAATGCAGCCCACATTAACACTGCCGCTTAATCCGTATTGGCGCAAAGCTTCACTGACCGCTTCTTCCCACCGCCGATGGAATTCGTAGCTCGGTACCTCTTTAGCCCGCACAGAGTGATGATGGGCGATAGCAAAACAAACCGCTTTTGCCAGCAATCCGGGCAATGTGCCACCATCTACTTCTACTAATGCAGGCCAGAGCGCATAGGCACTGACCGTGGCATGCGGGGGGAACTGAACGTAATCACGCCCATCTGAGTGGGCCAACAAATCCTCCGGACCTGCTGAAGGCGTCACTCCTGCTTTCTCTTGCCACTCTTGATTCAGCTTACCCAAGTCGTGTAGGAGTGCTGCAAGTTTTACTGCCTGTTTCACCGTGTCCTCGGATACCCCCAACAACCGAGCTAGAGCGGAAACAGCGTGGTATTCATCCTTTAACACCTGGTCTATCGTTTGGGCTACCCGCACATTGTGTTCAATCCAGCTCTCCCGCGAAAGAGTTCCGTGCAACTCTTCTCGTTCTGAATCGCCCCCTACTGGAAAATCTTGGCCGCCTCTATCCCACCGCAGACCTAAATCGTCCGAATATGCAAGCAGCGAAGGAGGAAAGACCAAGCGGTCCCCAATAAAGATGTCATCCGCCTTCTGGATAGCTTCCATTTTCACTGTCACGTGGGCATCGGACGGGCTGCGATCTATTTCTATCCGCCACACTTGAGACTTGGCTTGATGTGCTTCTTGCGCCCACTTCTTGGCCGTGCCGATGTGCACACTGAGAGTCGGCAAGCGTAGCACGTCCCGTCCTAAACGTGAGGGATTGCTATGAAGGGTCACTTCCACGGTGTTGATATCTCGTATGGCAGCCTCTGCTTGGCTCCGGCTCCCCTCAAAGGCCGCACGGCTGAGCTGAGCTACTACCTGCTTGTAGGCGTTGCTTTCACGGAGAATCGTGCGGTAGGAATCGTTGAGGACTTGATTGACCCAGCACTTCACTCTCGTCCAGTCTAAGGCAGCTCCTGATTCTTTCTGAAGAAGCTCTTTTGACTGGTTTACGAGCTCTTGCCGATAAGGAGCGGCATGCTCCACATCGTAAACCCAGACCTTACCGTTGCCGCCCCATCGGGCTACGCGTCCCGCACGCTGAATCAGCGCATCTATGGTAGCCACTTCTGTCAGGAGCAGGTCTGCGGAAATATCCAGGCCGACTTCCACCACCTGTGTGGCAATAAGGAGCGCCTTTGTGTTTTCGGAGCTATTCTTGCCGAAATGCTGTTCAATCCAATCTTCTTTTCTCCTTCGGCCTTCAGGCAAAAATCTGGAGTGAAGCACGTTACACTCGTATCCTTGTTGTTTCGCTGCGCTTGAAACCTGCTGATAGACCTCTATGGCTTTGTCTACGGTGTTACAAACAACAAGTATTCGCCCAGCCTCTCCCAGGGCTTTTATCACCTCATCCGGGGTAAGAAGGGAGGCTTTCCATTCTATAGGTACCTCGCGCTGGACAAACTCACTGTAGGCTTCCACGACTTCGGCACCCAACTGGTCGTGCCAGAATTCTAGTACCGAGTCTGGCAGGGTCGCCGAAAGCACTGCATAGAGCAATCCTAACCGATTCAACCGCTCGCAGATCAGCCGGGTAGCCTGAAGCCCGAGCTCGGGGTCAAAAAGATGCACCTCGTCAAAAACCAGAAAGGAACTCATGACGGCACCCGCAGGAATATTCCCGTGGCGTACGGGCAAGGTGAGAGGAGAACAGGCATAGGAGGTAACCACTTGATCAATGGTGGCTACAACAATATCGGCGGTGAACAAAACCGATTCGGGGGACTCGCCATGCTGGAGACGCACTCGTAGAGAACCTTGCTGAGATCGGGCAGCGTAGCTCTCTATCCTCTCCGAAAGCCGGTTGGCAAGGGAACGTAAAGGCAAAGCATAAATCATGCGATGAGGCAAAACACCTTTCCGAAAATGCAAAAATGGCAATGCCACCGCCTCGGTTTTTCCCGAGCCAGTTGGGGCTCGCACAATAACGGGCTTGCCTTGAGATAGGAGTTCCCAGCAGGCCTTTTGATGCGCGGCCGGACTTTGTCCCGAAAGCTGCGTGTAATACTTCTCGCACATCATGAGACCCCGCTAACTTCAACTGTTTCGCTCTCCTGCTGCGGTGCGCCCTTTTGCGCAAGAACGCGTTCCAAGAACGCGTTCATGGCGTAGATGGAGAGCAGGGTCTTCACACGCACCCACGGTGTGCCAGCGATGCGCTCTCCTCGCTCGATCTTGAGGAGTGCCTCGGGAATCGGGATCCCGAGCCGAAACTGCGCATCGTTGAGCATCCGGTAGAAGTCCTCCGGATTCTTGGCGTTGCGCAAGGCGTAGAGCAAGCCCATCTCGTTGTGCTCGTGGGCAGCCGTACCGAGCGCACGTCCAAAGCCTGCAAGAATGCGTTGAAATTGCTCGTTCATACCGAGTACCTCCCGCACGTAATGGTTCAACACCTCTATCGTACCCCGCACCAGCGGGCGGGGATGGTCTTCTTTCGCACGGGCTTCGTAGAGAAACTGTTCCACAAAGGGCAGCGGATCGCCAAACTCCAGGATCGCCCAGCAGATCTTGTCACGCCAGATGCTTTCCGCGCTTTTGCCCTGCTGCTGCCCAAACTGCTGTAGCACCTTCACAAGACGCCGATGTGGATTGGGGTCCTGCGTTTCCCGCTGGATGACCTCCAGCCACTGCTCGTAGAGCCGATAGAGCCGTTGGAGCTTGGAGAATTCCCGCACGGCCTGCATGGTGAAGGCTTGTCCGGACGTGCCCGTGATGGCGTAGAGCGTGATGGGCGCAGGTGGGGCATCCGCGGCGCCTAAGAGCGTTGCCAGGAGCTCGCGTGCTTCCTCGGAGAGCCGGTCGGACTCCCGCACATGCCGGAAGAGCCCCAAAAGAAGCCCAAGAGTGGTCTCGTGAATGTAGGGTCCAGAAAACTCCACCGGCGCTGTCCCGACCTTCTCGCCGCTGATTCGGAGCGGCCCCAGCACCTCCCTGTGAAGGCGCACGAGCTCCTTCAGTTCCGAGTGAAACACGAAGAAATGCAGTACATCGCCTCCTTGTGCCCTCCAGAGCCAGCCGAGATATGCCGCAAGCCCCGCCAAGGCGCAGCGGGCGCAGAGCCGAAGCCCCCGCTTCGTGCCGGAATAGAAAGTACCGAACTTCTGCGGGTCCACCACGAAGGGATACATCCACATCTTGGCATCGGTGAGCGGCGCTCTGTTGCCACAAAGGTCACAGGGGTCCGAACGCTTGCTGAGATCTAAGTCAAGCTCAAACTGTGGAGGTTGTGTGGGATAGTCTTGGCCATTGATCTTGACCTTCTTCCCCGATTTGCCTGCAACCTTGATGAAGATGTTCGTCGGATAGACCCAGTTGACTTTGTCGTACTCCCGAAGCTGTTTGGTTGCTTGGTCGTAGTATTCACCCTTTTTGCCGGTGGGCTGCACGAGCTGCTTCAGGAGCCAGTTGAGCACATCGTCCACTGAGTGTTCTCCTTCGCCGAACTGTTCAACAAGCACCACCAGGCCGGTATCTATCCAAAACTGCCCGCTTGGCTGATCCAGGCTAAGCCATATCGTAGGTGCCGAATCCAGCATAGCTCACCTTGCTGAGTGATCAACACGGGCACAAGTGAGCTCACTCATAGTAAGCCTCCTGAGACAATTTAGCTTGGACTACTCCCTTTTCCCTAATCGCGTGGGGATACCCGGGAGCACCAGAACTCCTGGGCCTCCACACCTCCACACACCCGAACCCCTGGCTGTTCTTCGATCCCAATCCGGCGTCGAGGGCCATGCGGAAGTAGGGCTCGGGGGCACGGAGCTCATACACCCCACTCCACCCCTTGATGACCGTACCCTTGTACAGGACGATATGCTGGTTGCGGGCACTCACCCGTGCGGGCCGGAAGGAGGCAGCCTCCTCCGGGATGTCCTCGCCCGTCCAGGCCCGGACCTTGCGGCGGAGGTTCGACAGCACTAAGCGTTCGAATTCATCCTCCGGGGGTGCGTAGTAGTATGTCTTTTTACGGCCGTCCGGGGTGAAGAGGGTGCTGTAGACCACGACAGGAGACAAAGCCCGTAGGAGCACGGGGTTCTGGTAGGGCTGTTGGAACTCCACCTCTACGGCCTCCACGGCAAACCGGGCCGGGCCCAGCCGCAGGATGCTATTGGTGACGAGGTGCAGGGCGAAGGACTCCAGAAACGGAACCATGGGGGAGGCCACCACCAAGCGCAGGGTGCCCTTGGGCTCCAGCCAGCCACCCTCCACCCGGCAGGGGCCCAGAAGTCGGGAGAAGGTGAAGAGCTTGAGGCGGCGAAGGCCCTCCGGGATTCCCTCCTCGTGCAGGGCCCGGGCCAGGTGCTGGTCCAGGTGGGTGTAGATCAGGGCCTGGAGGTACTCGTTGTAGTGCACAGGAAGCCGCTCACCGGGCTTCTCCGGATGCAGACGAAGCATGAGCCGCACGTGGGGTCCCCCCTTTCGGGCTTCCCCGATTCGCTCCTCTACCCCGCGTTCCTGCCCCACCTCCCTGGGGCCGAAGACCTAACCAAATTATAATTATACCGAATTATACCGACACCGCGAGCACGCGGCAGACGTCGATGGGCCACCCCTTCACGCGATGGAAGTACAGGGGGTGGTCCACAGAGGGGGGTCGGTGGGGTGGGCTGGTTCGCCCAGGAAGTGGCGGGCCACCCGATGGCTTCGGAGACGCTCTTCCTCGGTGCTGAGCCCTACCTCTACCCGGCGGTAAGTGTGCAGGAGAGTGCGGATCTGGAGGTAGGTGCCCAGGAACTGCGGGGCCACCTCCTCTGTGTGCGAGAGCCAACGCACCACCTCCGGATGATCCACGGCCAGGCGGACGGTGCGGCCGTAGCGGCGGGCAATCCACAGGGCTCGCAGCACGGCCCGCAGCAGCACGCCGCGGAGGTCGCCGGCCTCCACCGCTCGCCCCAGTTGCCGCAGGACCCGGCCCCGGCCCGACCGGATCACGATGCCGTACGCAAACCGGCCCTCCCGCTCCGCGGCGCTGACAAGAACGTGCACCCGGTACACCTCCATGAGCCTATACCCACCTCTCCAGCACCAGCCCCAACACGAACAGTAGACCAATGAACCCCAGTTTCAGTCCCGCGCCCCGGCGGTCGTCGTACCACAGGGACCACGGATCTCCGGGATCGCGCCGGGTGCTCCGGACCGGAGCGGTCACGACCGCACCTCCGGATATCGGCGCAGCAGTCCCACCACCTTCCCCACGATCCGGAACGGTTCCCGGATAGGTGGGTAGGCGGGGTTCTCCGCGCGGAGGAGGTAGCGCCCATCTTCTACCCCAAGCCGCTTCACCGTGGCCTCCTCCTCGACGAGGGCCACCACCAGATCTCCCGGGAGGGCCGTCTGCTGGCGGCGTACGACCACGAGATCCCCATCGAAGATCCCGGCGCCCACCATGCTGTCCCCCCGAACCCGGAGGAGGAAGCATCCTTCCTGCCAGCCCAGGTTTCTGGGGACCGGGAGGAAGTCCTCGATGACCTCCTCCGCCACGGCTCCCCGGCCCGCGGCCACCCGGCCCACGAGCGGCAGGTGGACCACGTCTTCGCTCCCCAGGGGTTGCAGGAGTTCCAGGCCCCGCATCCGGTGGGGAATTCGGCGCAGGTAGCCCTTCTCCACAAGCGCGCGCAAGTGGCGCTGGGCCGTGGCCGGGGAGCGCAGACCCAGGTGCTCCGCCACCTCCCGCACCGAGGGAACCACTCCGCGCTCCCGGATGCACCGGGTCACGAACTCCAGAGCCTCCCGCTGGCGTCGGCTAAGCGTCTTCATGAGCACCTCCCATCCTCAGTATGGCGAACATATATTCGCATGTCAAGCCCAAAATCCCCTATCGGCAGGTTACGGATATGTGAACAGATGTCCGCTAGGAGGCTAGGAGGGAAGTAAGGAGGGTAGGGTCTATGTTACCGCCGCTCACCACGGCCACGGAGGGGACCTGAGGGGTGTCGAGGAGGGCCGCGGCCACGGAGACTGCACCCGAGGGTTCGGCCAGCACCTTCCCTTCGAGGAGCAGGAGGCGGGTGGCGGAGAGGATCTCGTTTTCCGGCACGGTCACGAAGGCGTCCACGAGTTGGGAGGCGATCCCCCAGGGGAGCTCTCCGGGCTCTGCGGCCCGGAGTCCGTCCGCCACGGTCTCCACCCGGTGTAAGCGCACGCGGCTTCCCGCCCGCCTGGAGGCGAAAAAGCAGGCGGCTCCTTCGGGCTCCACCCCGATCAGTCGTACCTCGGGATTGAGGGCCTTCACCGCCACCGCGATCCCGGAGATGAGGCCGCCTCCCCCGCACGGCACGTAGATCCTCTTCACCTGTGGACACTGCTCCAGGAGCTCCAGACCGACGGTCCCCTGACCCGCGATGACGTCGGGGTCGTCGAAGGGCGGGACGTAATGCAGGCCCTGCTCTTGAGCCAGCCGCAGGGCAAGCGCGATGCGCTCCGCGGTGGTGCGGCCGCACCGGACCACCTCGGCCCCCAGCCGCTCAATGGCCCGGAGCTTGGTGGGTACTACGTCCTCGGGAAGCACCACCACGCATCGAACTCCCAGCTCCCGGGCCGCGTACGCCACCGCCTGCCCGTGGTTGCCGCTGCTGGCGGTGATCACCCCACCTGCGCATGCCTCCCGATTCCGGAGGATGTGGTTGAAGGCACCCCGCGGCTTGAAGGAGCCGGTGACCTGGAGGGATTCCAGCTTGAGGAAAAGCGGGAACTCCCACGCCCACAGGCGCACCAGCGGTGTGCGCATCACTCGGCCCTCCAGCCGGCGGGCCGCCTCGCGCACCTCCGCCAGGTCGGGAGGGGGCCTACGGATCACCTTAGATCTTAGATCTGGATGTCGATAATGGCGGAAACACCCACCCCCACTACCCGGCGCAGGTGTCGCCAGGGCTCCAGGCTATCTACGGGGATGAGGGCCCGGATCTGGAACACCCCCTGGTAGTTGGCATCCACCGCCGCCACCGCCTGCACCCGCCGGACCGCGGCGGCAGGACCGGCCACCTGGGCGGCGCCGATGGTGGCCCGGCCGGGCGCGTTGAGGCCGATGGAGACGCTGAGAATGGGGACCACCTTGGTGGTCTGCTGGGTGGCGGCGTCCCGGGAGAGCAGGAGGCCGTTGATGAAGTCGTTGATCTGCGGACCGAACATCCGCACCGCGGCCCCGACCCCGATGACCTTGATGAGGGACGTGATGTCCTGGGCGTAGGCAATGGTTCCGCCCGCGGCGAGGGCCAAGCACAGGATCAGGACTACCGCCGTATTCTTCCTCATGGTGTTCCCTCCGAGGAGTGTCCTCCTCCAGTGTACGGGGTCCTGGGCGGACCGGTTCACGGCTCCTGCAGGAGCCGCAGGAGCATCTGGGCGTTCCTGACACTACTGCCGCGCACGTGGTTGTTGAACATCAAGAACAGCCGGTCTACCTCTTGGGCAAGGGAGCGGGCCCGGTAGGCCCACGGCCGCAGCTCCTCCTCGGCGTAGCAGTAGTCGTAGACCTCCAGGGTGGTCGCCCCTCGTCTGCTCCAGGCGGCGGCGTTCCGACCGTGGAACCGTACCACGGACCAACTGGAAGTCACCGCCACCTCCGGCGGGACGGTCCAGGGAAGGTCGGGCTCGTCGGGCACGGTGTAGATGAAATCCAGGGCCCGCAGGCTCTCCAGGGTCTTCCGGCGGTTCGGTGGCACAAGCCAAGAGCGGTGCCGGAACTCCACCGCCACCCGGTAGTCCCTCAGCATGGCCCGGATGTGCTCCAGCTCCGTGAGGGCTTTTTGGGAAAACGTCGCCCACCGGGGGAATTGGAAGAGCACGTATCCAAGCCGGCCCGCCTGCTGGAGGACCCGCAGGAACTCCAAAAACGCCTCCCAGCACAGGGTCTCGACCTCCTCCGGGATCTCCTCCCGCACAAGGCGGGGCCTGTGGAGGAGCTCTGGAGGGAGAAAGGACTGGATGTGGGGAGGAAGCCGCCGGGGATCCACGCCGTGGCCGGTGAACAGCCCGAAGGCCTTCGTGTGCAGCAAGAACCCTGGGGGCGTCCACTCCCCATAGCGGCGGGCGAGGGCCGGAGGGAGGAGGGCGTAGTAGGTGGCATCCAGCTCTACGGTGGGAAAGACCGAGGCGTAGTACCGCAGCCGGAGATCCGGCCTGTGGCGCACCTTAGGAGGGTAGAAGTCGCCTTCCCGTACGAAGTGGGGATCGGCCCACGAGCAGGTGCCTACATACACCTCCGCCCGTCCCAGGCGCAGGGGGTAGGCGGCGGGAGGATGTTCAAACAGAGGCTCCGGCATCGGTGCGCGACTCCACCTGCGTGAGGAACGCCACCAACTCCCGGTGGAATTCCTCCGGCCGCTCCCGGGGTACCCAGTGTCCGCACCCGGTAAGGACCACGAGGCGCGCGTGTGGGATCCGGTGCGCGGCCTCCCGAGCGGATCCCACCGGTACCAGACGATCCCGGTCTCCATGCAGAAGCAGGGTGGAGGGGCGCAGTTCGTGCAGCCGGTCGAGGTAGCAGGTGCGCACAGCCTTTCGATCGAGCTCCGTGGCGAGCCACGCGTAAAAGAGACTCCGGGGTCCCCGCGTCCGCATCGCCTCCCGGATCTCCCGCAGCAGGTCCGGGGAGATGGCTCCGGGATCGGATACGATCCACCGGAGGCCCAGACGCAACAGGAACGGGTTCGGGGAGGCGCGCAGGCGGGCGAGGAGGGAGAGGAAAGGGGGAAGGCGTACGAGGCGGTAGGCGAGGGCGTGCAGGGGCACCCGGCGCATAAGGCCGTAGCTGGCCACCAGCACCAACCGGCCCACCCGATCCGGGTTTTGAAGTGCGAATCCCAAGGAGATGGCACCCCCCAAGGAGAGACCTACCAGGGCAGCCCGTTTGATCCCCAGAGCGTCCATGAAAGACCCGAACCACCGGAGGTACGCCTCCGTGGCGGGAGGACCGGGAAGAGATGGGGTGTGGCCGTGGCCGGGGAGGTCTGGGGCGATGACGCGGAAGTGTTCGGCCAGCACCGGAATGGTGGGCCGCCAGGTGAGCTCGGCACTCCCGAAGTCCGCTCCGTGGAGGAGGAACACCACGGGCCCCGAGCCGGCCTCCAGGAACCGGACCGGTACGCCCCCGGCGGGGATGCGGCTTTCCCTCACGCCCCACATAGCGATCCCAACGTCCGCTCAAAGTCCGGGAAGCTGGTGGCGATGCAAGCGGAATCCCGAACGATGCCCCCCTCCTCCGACAGCAGGCCCGCCACCGCAAAGGCCATGGCGATGCGATGGTCCCCGAAGGATTCCACCACTCCTCCCCGGATCCGGCCTCCTCGGATGACGAGGCCGTCGGGAAGCTCCTCGGCTTCGATCCCTACGGCCCGCAGGTTCAAGACGAGGGAGCGGATACGGTCGGACTCCTTCACCCGCAGCTCCGTGGCATCCCGGATGACCGTCTCTCCTTCCGCCGCGGCGGCGGCCACCGCGAGGGCTGGAATCTCGTCGATGAGCCGGGGGATGATCTCCCCTCGGATCTCCGCCCCGTGCAGCTCCGCGCCCCGCACCACCACGCACCCCACGGGCTCCCCGCCCTCCTCCCGCAGGACAGCGGCCTCCAATTGGGCTCCCATGGCGCGGAGGGCTTCGAGGACTCCCGTCCGGGTAGGGTTGAGGCCCACGTCCTCTACCACAAGCTCGGAACCGGGCTGCGCCGCGGCCGCCACCAGGAAGAAGGCGGCGGAGGAGAGATCCCCGGGAACGGTGAGCTCCAGGGCCCGGGGTTGGGCGGGTCCGGCCAGGGAGATCTCCCGTCCAACGGTCTCCACGGGCACGCCCATAGCTCGCAGCAGACGCTCCGTGTGATCCCGACAGACCTGGGGCTCAAGTACCGCGGTCCTCCCCTCCGCGGCCAGGCCCGCGAGCAGGATTGCCGATTTGACCTGGGCGCTCGCCACGGGGAGGGCGTAGCGGATGGGCCGCAGGTCTCCGCCCCTCACCCGCAGGGGCGCGAACCGGTCCTCGCGGGCCTCAAACCACGCGCCCATCTCCCGGAGAGGCCGCATGACCCGATCCATGGGCCGGCGGCGGATGGACGCATCCCCGTCCAGGGTGGCCTCAAAGGGGTGCTGGGCCAGAAGCCCGCACAGAAGGCGCAGGGTGGTGCCGGAGTTGCCCACGTCCAGGACGCGCTGAGGCGGCAGGAACCCCCGAATCCCACGGCCCCGCACCGTGAGGGTGTCGCCGTTGAGCTCTGCTTCCACGCCGAGCGCTTGCAGGCAGCGCACAGTGGATAAGGTATCCGCGGCGACCAGGAACCTCCTGGCCCTGGTGGTGCCGGAGGCCACGGCGCCCAGGAGGGCGGCCCGGTGGGAGACGGACTTGTCCGGGGGTGGACGGAGGCGGCCGCGCAGGCAGGCAGGGCGTACCACGAGCTCGGGCATGGCTACTGGGCACTCTGGAGGTCGGGCCGCAGCTTCTCGGCCTCCCCGAGGTATACGTGCACGATCTCCTCTTGAGGAAGGGAGGTGTTCACCAGCATGAGCACCCGGAGCACCCGGGTCATCGCCCCGGGTACGTCCATCTCCTGGCCGCAGAGCAGCGGGACCCGGTTCCATCCCATGTCGCGGGCGGCCTCCGCGGGAAAGGTGGCGTTGAGGTCCGGGGTGCAGGTGAAGATCACCGCGGCCACGTCCTCGGGTTCCACGGCGTTGGCGCGGACCATCTCCTGGAGCAGCCGACGGGAGGCTTCGAGGATCGCCTCCGCGGTGTTGTCCTCCACCCGGATGGCTCCGCGGATTCCCCGCACCTTCACCGCACTTCCTCCTTTCCCCGCGCAAGCCGCACCGCGGCCTCCAGTCCGAGGACGTAGCTCTCAGGCCCGAACCCTATGATGAGGCCCCGGACCACGGGTGCCAGCACCAGCCTTCTCCGGAAGGGCTCCGAAGCCCGCGCGTAGACGTTCGTGAGATGCACCTCCACCACAGGGAGGGATAGGGCCGCGATGGCGTCCCGCAGGGCGAGGGAGGTGTGGGCGAAGGCCCCAGGGTTCAGAACCACCGCCGCACAGTCCCGACGGGCCGCGTGCAGCGCATCGATGAGCTCCCCCTCGTGGTTGGACTGCACAAACCGCACTTCTACCCCCAGCTCCTCCGCTCGCCTGCGTACCTGCGCCTCGATCTCCGCCAGGGTAACGGTACCGTAGATCTGCGGTTCCCGCTCACCCAGCAGGTTCAGGTTCGGTCCTGAGAGCACGAGGATTTTCATCGCCGTGACTCCTGAAGGATCTCCAGGACGAGTGGGGGCTCCACGGAAACGCCCGTCCGTACCCTCCCGATGCGCTCCGGGAGCGAAAAACGCAACCTTCCCGCGCGCACCTTCTTGTCGAGGCCCATCCGGTTCAGGAGGTCGTGGGGATCTAGGGGAGGAAGGCGGGTTGGGAGGCCGGCCCGTGCAACGAGGGCTTCCAGCCGAGCCGCCTCCCCGGCCCCGAGCAAACCCATCCGCACGGCCAGCCGGGCTTCCGCTACCATGCCCTGGGCCACCGCCTCGCCGTGGGGGATCCGGTAGTCCAGGGCGGCCTCGAGGGCATGGGCCACCGTGTGCCCGAAGTTCAGGGCCTCCCGGGCTCCGTCCGTCTCCCGCTCGTCCGCCACGACGAACCGGGCCTTGATGGCCACGTTGCGGGCCACGAGGTCGGTGAGAACCCCCGGCTCCCGGCGGAGGATCTCTGGCAGGCGCTCCTCCAGCCACGCGAAGAGCCCCTCGTCCGCGATGGCCGCGTGCTTGATGGCCTCCGCAAGTCCCGCCCGCAGCTCCCGAGCGGGCAGGGAGTGCAGGGTGGCCACATCCGAGACCACCGCCGCGGGCTGCCAGAAGACACCGATGAGGTTGCGGGCCGTAAGGTTGAGGGCGGTTTTCCCGCCGACGCTCGCATCCACCTGCGCGAGCAGGGTGGTGGGGAGGAGGAAAAGGGGGATCCCGCGCATGTAGGTGGCGGCCACAAACCCTCCCAGATCCCCCACCACTCCCCCGCCCAGGGCCAGCACACCGGAAGTACGGTCCAGGCGGGAGGCGGCCATGGCCTCGTATACCCGGCGCGCGGCCGCGAGGGTCTTGCTGCGCTCCCCCGGGGGCACGAGGATCGGGGACGGCTCGATCCCCCAGGCCCCCAGGGCTGCGGCGAGTCTTTCGCCGTAGCGGCGCCACAAGGACGGGTGTGTGAGGAGGGCTGCCCGGCGGACTCCCACCCGGAGCAGGTCTAGGGCCACGAGCGGGAGGATCCCCTCCCCTACGTGAACGGAGTATCGGTGGTGGGGGAGGACCACCTCCACGGTGCGGCACTCGAGCTCCGCGATCCCCTCGAGGATGCGCTCCGCGGCCGCGGATACGGAGAGGTCCGAGGTGTCCACCACCAGGTCTGCCACCTCCCGGTAGCGGGGTGTGCGCTCCCGCAGGAGCTGTTGCGCGCGGCCCGCAGGATCCCCTTGCAGAAGCGGCCGGTTCGCACTACCGCCCACCCGCGCCAGGACCGTGGGGAGGTCAGCCTCCAAGAGCACAAGGCGGCAGGTGCGACGCAGCTCCAAAACGTTCGCGGGATCCATAGGAACCCCACCCCCGCACGCGATGACCGCGGGGTGCATGCGAGCCGCCTCCCGCACCGCCTCCCGCTCCAGGGCCCGGAAGGTAGCCTCCCCGTCCTGCACGAAGATCTCGGAAATGGAGCGTCCCGCTCGGAGCTCCACGAGTTCGTCCGTGTCCACAAAGGACCATCCCAACCGTCGCGCCAGCTCCCGGCCCACGCTGGTCTTCCCGCTTCCCATGAACCCGATGAGGGCAATGCTCCGCATGCGCTTACGGAGGGCTCCAGTGGATGCGGCGGAGATAGCGGTCGTAGGCCTCCCGCATCTCCTGAAGGGTGTCGGATCCGAACTTCTCACAGAGGGCGTCCGCGAGCACCAGACACACCATGGCCTCGCACACCACCCCCGCCGCGGGCACCGTGGTGACGTCCGACCGTACCACGGCCCCGGGACTGGGCTCCCGGGTGCGCAGGTCCACGGAGTGAAGGGGGGACCGGAGGGTGGCCAGAGGCTTCATGGCCGCCCGGATGAGGATGGGCATCCCGTTCGTGACCCCGGCCTCCAGCCCTCCCGCCCGGTTGGTCTCCCGGTAGAACCCCCGGGCGGGGTCGTAGAAGATCTCGTCGTGAGCCCGGGAGCCCGGAGCGGCGGCGATGGCAAACGCATCGCCGATGGCAACCCCCTTAATGGCCTGCACGCTCATCACTGCCTGCGCCAGGCGGCCATCGAGGCGCCGATCCCAGTGCACGTAGGAGCCTAGCCCCGGCGGAACGCCCAGGGCCACGATCTCCACGACCCCGCCCAAGGTATCCCCGCGGGCCTTCGCCTCGTCAATGGCCTCCCGCATGCGGGCGGCGGCTTCAGGATCCGCGCACCGCACCTCGCTCTCCTCCGCGGCCTGGGCGATGGCCTCCCAGGAGTCCGGGAGATGCTGCACGGAGACCCCACCCAGGGTGACCACGTGGCTGAAGACCCGGATCCCAAACTGCTCCAGCAGCAGCCGGGCCAGGGTGCATCCCGCTACCCGGGCTGCGGTCTCCCGGGCGCTCGCGCGTTCGAGCGCATACCGGACGTCGTCGAACCCGTACTTCAGGGCGCCCACGAGGTCCGCGTGTCCGGGCCGGGGGCGAGTGATGGGATTCTCATGAGTGCGCCAGTCCCGGTTCCACACGAGGATCGCCACCGGGGCTCCGATGGTGCGGCCGTCCAGCACCCCTGAGAGGATCTCCGCCCGGTCCTGCTCGATCTGCATCCGACCGCCCCGGCCGTAGCCCCGCTGCCGGCGTGCGAGCTGATGGTCCAGGGCTTCCGCGTCCACGGGAAGCCCCGCGGGAAGCCCCTCCACCACCGCCACGAGACCCCGGCCGTGTGACTCCCCCGCGGTGAGGAGGCGGAGCACCACGGGTCACTCCTCCAGTACGCCGATGGCCCGGAGCATGACCTCCACCGGCGCGGGCTTTCCGGTCCACAGCTCGAAACTGCTGGCGCCCTGATAGGCCAGCATCAGCAGCCCCCCGATGGTCCGGGCTCCCGCCTGCTGCGCCATCTGCAGCAGGCGCGTACGGGGGGGATTGTACACCAGATCGAAGACCGCCATGCGGTGGTGCAGGAATTCCGGGGAGGGGAGGGGGCTTGCGTCTCGATCCGGGTGCATGCCCACGGGCGTGGCGTTCACGAGGAGATCGGCCCCCACCAGGTGCGTCCGGAGGGCCGCGGGCTCGAGCGGATACGCCGCAAAGCGCACCTGGGGAAAGAGGGTGCTCATCTGTCCAGCGAGGAACTCCGCCCGCTCCACCCGCCGGGCGAAGAGAGCCACCTCCGCCACACCCTCCTGGGCCAGGGCCACGCACACCGCCCGGGCCGATCCGCCGGCCCCCAGCACCGCGGCCCGACATCCCGCCGGCCGGAAGCCCGCGTGCTCCAGGGTGCGGCGCACGCCCGCCACGTCCGTGTTGTAGCCGTACGCCCGGCGGCTCTCCCCGAAGACAACGGTGTTCACGGCCCCGCAGGCCCTGGCCACCTCATCCAGCCGATCCACGAGCTGCACCGCTGCTTCCTTGTGGGGGACGGTGATGTTGGCGCCCGCAAACCCCAGGGCCCGCAAGCCCCGTACCGCCTCCGGGAGATCCGAGGGAAGAACCCGCAGGGCCACGTACGCCCACCGCAGCCTCAGGGCCGCGAAGGCCGCGGCATGCATGCGGGGCGACAGGCTGTGGGCCACGGGGTCGCCCAGCAGAGCCACGAGCTGCGTTCCCGGTGGAATCTCCATGGCTTTTGCCTTTCATTTTAAGCCTTTCTACCCGTGACGGCTCCGCGAGGTGGCGGAGAAGCCAAGCAGGGCCGATCCTCCACCGGGTCGGCGGAATCCGCGAAGATGGGGCTTGGTTCTGCGGGCGTGTGCCAGGTACGGGGGGCTACGGAGCTGACAGGGAACGCACAGAGTGCTAGTGTAAGTGGATAACAAAGACCTCACGCTTCCGTTCCCGAGGGAGGCCATGCGCTACGAGGGTCAGACCCACTACGAGCTCCGGGTAGCCGGGGTCAGACGGCTGCTGCCCGTGGAGGAGGTCCGGCCGGGCGTGTGGGTGCCCTTCTTCCGGATGGTGGGAGATGTGGAGCTCACCAACGCCTGCGCCCGGGCGCTCGCGGCGGAGCTGAGACAGTGCGAGTTCGAGGTGCTGGTGGCCCTGGCCATGAAGTCCGCCGCCCTGGCCCACATGATCTCCACTTACCTCTCGGAGCCCCGCCACGGGCAGTTCTTCCCGTACGTGGTGTGCCGGCGGGCGGTGAAGCGGTACATGCGGAATCCCGTGGCGGTGGAGGCCCGCTCCATCATGGAGCCCGGGGCCCACACCCTCGTGCTCAACGGCCTCGACGCGGAGGTGGTGCGGGGTAGGCGGGTGGGGGTGGTGGACGACGTGGTGAGCACGGGGGGGACCTTCCGGGCCGCGACGGCCCTCATGGAACAGTTGGGAGCCCGCATCACCGCGAAGGCCGCGGTCCTGCTGGAGGGAGACGCCTACCGTGACCCCGAACTCATCCACCTGGAGCGCCTCCCTGTGTTTACCACGGACTGAGACCGCGTGGCGGGGCGGGCACGACCCGGACTGTATGCCCTGGGAGGTCTCGGAGCCTCCCTGCTCCTCCAAACCCTGGTCCTCTGGGTCTACCCCTTCTACGCACCGCCCACGGGGGACCGCCTCCTGCCCCCGGGGCAGGTGGGGTTGGCCCTGGCCCTGGGCCGTCTCACGAACGCGGTGGCAGAGCCGCTGGTGGCTTCCTGGAGCGACCGCCTCAGGTCCCCGTGGGGCCGTCGGCGCCCGTTCGTGGTAGGCGGGGCGCCGCTGCTGGCTCTGACCTTCGCGCTGGTGTGGATGCCGTCTCCCGGGCAGCCGTTCATCTCCCTGGCGGGACTGCTCTGCAGCTTTTTCTTCCTGTTCTCTCTGGTGGTGAACCCCTACCTTGCCATGCTGACGGAGTTCTGGCCCGGCAGGGAGCGCGTCTTAGCCGCGGTGGCACAGGCGGCGGGGAATGTGGTGGGCACGGGCATCGCCTACACCCTCTCCGCGTGGCTGGTGCACGGCTCTGGCTTTCCCGCCATGGGTGGGGCGTTCGCGGGGGCCGCGGTGCTGCTCCTGTGGGCCGCGAGCCTCGCGGTACAGGAAGGAGGGCAAGGAGGTCCGGAGCCCCTCAACCGCACCCTGGCTGAGGTCCTGGGCCGACCGCAGCTCCGGGCGTACTTGCTGAGCCTAGGGCTTGCCTGGGTGGGGCTCAGCCTCCTCCCGCCGGTCCTGGTGTTCTTCGCCACCGTGCTCATGGGCGTGGCCCTGGAGGCCGTGGGGAGGGTTCTCAGCCTCGCACTTCTCTCGACCCTCTGCGGACTCCCCGTGATCCTGACGTGGGGAAAGCGACTCGGCCCCCGACGGGCTTTAAGACGGGTGCTGGCCGTGGCGGTGCCCCTGCTGCCGCTGGTCTCCCTCATTGGCCTCGTACCCGGGATCCCCCCCCTGTGGCATGGATACGCCCTCATCGCCCTCGCGGGGCTTCCGCTCGCGGGGCTGTATGCCCTGCCCAACGCGGTACTGGCGGAGATCGCCGCGGGGAACGGGGGGCACGAGGCCCTGCACTTCGCCCTCCAGGGGGTGACGTTGAACCTGGCCAACGCCATAGCCGCGGCCCTCAGCGGCCTTCTGCTCTCCCTGGGATACGCGCCGGGAGAGGATCTAGGACTTCGCCTCGTCCCCCTCTGCTCTGCGGGGCTTTTGGGCGGCGCCCTCCTCGTGTTTCGGGTCCTCTGGCGGGAATAAAATGGGAACTACCCCACCCGCCGCCGGACCACCGGGACCGGGGCCTTGGCCGCCTCTGTGACCCTGGGACGCACGCCCCAGATCAGCTCGGGCCACGCTTGCCGCCGCTGGAGCAACCACTGGGCCCGCGCGCTGTAGGTGGCCTCGTAGTACCGTACCAACAGCCGGTGCAGCTCCTCCGCCTCCCCCTCCACGAGCTGTCCGACCTCCACGAACTCCGGGTTGATGCGGCGTTCCAGGACCCGGCGGTCCATCAGCACGAAGGCCTTCCCGCCCGTCATGCCCGCCCCGAAGTTCCTCCCCACAGGCCCGAGCACCACCACCATCCCGCCCGTCATGTACTCGCAGCAGTGGTCGCCTGCACCTTCCACCACCGCTACGGCCCCGCTGTTGCGCACCGCGAACCGTTCCCCGGCCCGTCCGGCCGCGAACAGCACCCCGCCTGTGGCGCCGTAGAGGGCGGTGTTCCCCAGGATCACGTGCCGATGGCTCTCCCGCCGCAGCTCCGGCGGGGGCACCAGCACGATCTCTCCGCCGCTCATCCCCTTGCCTACGTAGTCGTTGGCCTCGCCGACGAGGCGGAAGTGCATCCCGGGAACGAGGAAGGCTCCAAAACTCTGCCCCGCGGCCCCCTCGAACTCCAGCCGCAGGGTGCCATCCGGCAGCCCATCCTCTCCCCACCGGGCCGCGATCTCGCCAGCCAGGGTGGCTCCCACGGTGCGGTCCCGGTTGGTGATGGGGTGATGGCCGGTGGCCGGGGTGCCGCGTTCGATGGTGTCCCGATACTGCTGCACCAGGCGCTGATTGAGCGTCCCCTCCACCCGGAGGGGCGGGTTCCAGCCGCCCCGGGCGGGCCCTCCCGCGGGCTCCAGGAGCCTGGAGAGATCCAACCGCTCGGACTTCGGCAGCGGCACGTCCTCCCGTACCCGCAGCAGGTCCACCCGGCCGATGATCTCCTCGAGGCTACGGACCCCGAGCCGTGCAAGCCAACCGCGCACGTCCTCTGCCAGGGCTCGGAAGAAGGCCTCCACCCGCTCCGGGGTACCGGGGAACTTGGCCCGGAGATCCTCCCGCTGGGTGGCGATGCCCACGGGGCAGGTGTTGGCGTGGCACTGCCGGGCCATCACGCACCCCAGGGCCACCAGGGCCGTGGTCCCGAACCCGTACTCGTCCGCACCCAGCAGGGCCGCCAGGATCACGTCCCGCCCCACCTTGAATCCGCCGTCCACACGGATCCGAACCCGGTCCCGCAGGTTGTTGCGCACGAGCGCAATCCGTGTCTCCGCGAGTCCCACTTCCCACGGCATCCCCGCGTTTTTGATGGAGTCGAGCGGAGAAGCTCCGGTTCCGCCCTCGTGCCCACTGATCTGGATCACGTCCGCGTATCCCTTGGCCACGCCAGAAGCGATGGTGCCCACGCCCGTGGTGGCTACCAGCTTCACGGCCACATAGGCTTCCGGGTGGACCTGCTTGAGGTCGTAGATGAGCTGGGCTAGGTCCTCGATGCTGTAGATGTCGTGGTGGGGCGGCGGGGAGATGAGGGTGGTGCCGGGCTGGGTCTTGCGCAGCCGGGCGATCTCCTCCGTCACCTTGTGGCCCAGGAGCTGTCCGCCCTCCCCGGGCTTGCTGCCCTGGGCCATCTTAATCTCCAGCTCCACCGCGGAGCGCAGGTACCCTGCCGTGACTCCGAACCGGCCACTCGCGACCTGCTTGATGGTGGTGTTGGGCCAGTCGCCGCTGGGGCGACGCCTGCGGCGCTCCGGGTCCTCCCCACCCTCGCCGCTGTTGCTGCGCATCCCAAGACGGTTCGCGGCAATGGCGAGGGTCTCGTGCGCCTCCCGGGAAAGCGCTCCGTGGGACATAGCGGAGATCACGAACCGCCGCAGGATGGCTTCCGCAGGCTCCACCTCCTCGAGGGGCACCGGGGGCCCCGCGGGCACGATCTCCAGCAGATCCCGCAGGGCCTGGAGCGGTCGCAGGGTCGCGGTCTCCACGAGAGTCCGGAAGTCCTCCTGGCGGCCGGTCTGGCTCACCCGGTGGATGGCCTTCACCACCGCGGGCTCATACCCGTGGGCCTCTCCACCGTGCCGGTACCGGTAGAACCCGATGTCCGGAAGGTCGGAATGCTCCCGGGCATGGCAGTATGCCGCATGGCGCCGCAGGACGTCCTGCGCGATGGCTTCCAATCCCACTCCAGGCGCGTGCACCGGAGTGCCGGTGAAGTACCGGGCCACCAGCTCCTCGTCGAGTCCGATGACCTCGAAGATCTGGGCCCCGCAGTACGCCGCAAAGGGCGCGATGCCCATCTTGGCCATGACCTTCAGAATTCCCGCTTCCAGGGCCTTGCGGAGCTTCGCACTCCCCTCCGGGTGCAACCGGTCCGCGGTCTCCAGGGCTAGGTACGGGAAGACGGCCTCCGCTCCGTAGCCCACCAGACAGCACACATGGTGCACTTCCCGGGCCTCCCCGGTCTCCACCACCAGCCCCACCCGCATGCGCAGGCCCTCCCGGATCAGGTGGTGGTGCACCGCGCCCACCGCGAGCAGCATGGGAATGGGGGCCCGGTCCGGGCCGACGTCCCGGTCGCTGAGCACCAGGATCCCCGCCCCCTCCCGCACGGCTCCCGCGGCCTGCTCCATCAACCCTTCCAGGGCTTCCCTGAGTGACTGGGCTCCGCCCCGGGGATCGAACAGGGCCTCAAGCCGTACTGTTCGGAAGGGGCAGGCGGGGCTCAACAGCCACTGGAACTCCTCCGGGGTAAGGATGGGGCTCCGGAGATGCACCAGGTCCGCGTGCTCCGGGGTCTCCTCCAGCAGGGAACGCCGCGGCCCCAGGAGCACGTCCAGGGACATCACCGTGTGCTCCCGCAGGGAGTCGATGGGCGGGTTGGTGACCTGTGCGAAGCGCTGCCGGAAGAACTGATACAGGAGCCGGGGATGATGCGAAAGGGCGCTGGGCGGGGTATCATCGCCCATGGAACCCACCGCGTCCTTTCCCTCCACGGCCATGGTACCCAACACCCGCTGCACGTCCTCCTTGGTATACCCGAAGGCGAGGTGCAGGGCATGCAGGAACGCCTCGCCATCCCCCGAGGCCGCGGAGAGCACCGGGGCCTTGCCTGCTTCCTGGATCCGCTGGGCCCACACCGCGTACGGACGGCGACGGCTCAGCTTCTGAAGGATTTCCGCGTGGTGGTAAACCGCGCCCGCGCGGAGGTCCACGGCGATCATCTGGCCCGGGCCGAGGCGGCCCCGCTCCAGGATCCGTCCGGCCGCCAGGGGGAGAACCCCCACTTCGCTTCCCGCGATCACCAGTCCGTCCCGGGTGATGGTGTACCGGGCGGGCCGCAGGCCGTTGCGATCCAGGGCCATCCCGATCACCTGCCCGTCGAAGAAAGCCAGGGCCGCGGGGCCGTCCCAGGGCTCCACAAGACAGGCATGATACCGGTAGAAGCCCCGGACCTCGGGAGACAACTCGGGGTCCTTCTCCCACGCCTCCGGCACCAGCATCCGGAGGACGTGGAGGAGGTCCCGGCCGCTGTGGCGCAGCAGCTCCGCCGCGTTGTCCAGCATGGCGCTGTCGCTGCCGCCGGGCTGGATGACGGGGAGGAGCTCGGTGATGGCCTCGCCCCACAGGGGACTCCGGAGTTCCGGTTCCCGGGCCCGCATCCAGTGGATATTGCCCAGCAGGGTGTTGATCTCTCCGTTGTGCGCCAGCAGCCGGAAGGGCTGCGCGAGAGGCCAGGAGGGGTTGGTGTTCGTGCTGTAGCGCTGGTGGAAGACCGCGGCCTGCACGGAGAAGTCCGGGTCCTGCAGATCCAGGTAGAACTGCTCCAGCTGCGGCGCGCTCACCAGGGCCTTGTACACGATGGTGCGGCACGAGAGGGAGGGAATGTAGGCCCCCAGGGGCACCACGTGCCGCTCGATCCGCCGGCGCAGCCGGTACAGGAGCCGCTCAAACGCCTCCTCCTCCAGGCCATCAGGCCTGCGCAGGAGCGCCTGTTCAATCCACGGCAGGGTGGCGAGCGCGTATTCCCCCAGAGCCTTGGGCTGCACGGGGACCCTGCGCCAGCCCAGGAGCGACACGTCCAGGGCCGCGAACTCCGCCTCGCAGGCCCGGCGGCACGTCTCCCGCACCCGGGGATCCCGGGGGAAGAAGAACATCCCCACCGCGAAGGCAGGCACTTCCCCACGGATCCCCATCTCGTGCAGGATCCGGCGGAACATCCCCTGGGGAATCTGCGTGAGGATGCCGGCCCCGTCGCCCGTCCGGCCATCCGCGGCCTGGGCCCCCCGATGGGTCAGGTTCCGCAGGGCCTGTAGAGCCAGGCGAAGAACCCCATGCGAGGCGGCTCCATCCGTGCGGGCTACAAAACCCACCCCGCAGGCGTCCCGCTCCCCGAGGAGCAGCGTTCCCAGGTTCGAGTGGTCCGTCCACGACATCGCGGTCGCTGGCTCCGTCCTGCGAAATATGGGAAAGCCCGAGAGGGCCGAAGCACGTCCCCTCGGGCCCACAGCACCTACAGTTGCCCTTTAGGTAACAGTTCCCGGGCCGGAATGTCAAGGAAGTCTGTGATAAATCTTGTTAATCAAGGTGGCTCCTGAGCCAGGATGGCCTCCGCCACCGCCCGCATGGGACGCCGGGTGCGCCGGGCCTCCTGCTGGATCCGGCGGTACGCCTCCTCCTCCGTAAGGCCCTCCCGGCGCATGAGCACCCCCTTGGCCCGCTCCACGACCTTGCGGTCCTCCAGGGTCTGCTGCAGTTCCACGATGCGGCTTTCCCGCTCCCGCAGGTCCCGGAACCGGGCGAGGGCCACCTCGAGGGTAGGTACCAGGTCCTCCTCCTTAATGGGCTTCACGAGGTATCCCAGAACCCCTGCGGTCTGGGCCCGGCGCACCAGTTCCCGCTCGCTGTAGGCGGTGAGCATCACCACCGGGGTAGGACAGAGCTCCTGGATTTTCTGGGCTGCCTGGAGGCCGTCCATCTCCGGCATCTTGATGTCGAGGATCACCAGATCCGGACGCAGCTTGCGCACCAGCTCCACGGCACGGCGTCCGTCGGAGGCCTCCCCCACCACCCGGTAGCCTTTTTCTTCCAACATGGACCGCAGCCCCATGCGGATGAGGGATTCGTCGTCCGCGATCACGATGCGGATCACGCGCCCAACACCTCCCGGGGAATGCGCACGAGGAACACCGCGCCTTCCCGGTTCTCCGCCCGCAGCTCCCCGCGCAGATCCTCCTGGACCAAGGTGCTGGCGATGCGCAGCCCGAGCTCGCTGGAGGCCCGGGGATCAAAGCCCGGGGGCAGGCCTTGGCCGTCGTCCGCCACCTCGAGGAGCACGTGGGTGGAGGTCTGGCCGAGGCGCAGGGTGAGGCGACCGCGGCTTCGGTTCCGGAAGGCATGTTCCAGCGCGTTCTGCACCAGCTCTGTGACCACCAGGGCCGCGGCGGTGGCGGGCTGAGAGGGGAAGTACACGTCCTCCCCCTCCACGGAGACCTCCAGGACGAGGTGGGGGGGGCACATGTTTGCTACCACCGCACGGGTCACCCGGTCCAGGACCTCCCGCAGGTTCACGGTGCGGAAGCCCTCCAGGGAGAGGATCTCGTGTACCGCGGCGATCCCCAGGACCCGGTTAATGGTCTCCGTGAGCACCTCCCGTACCCGGGGATCCGGATCCCCGCTCAACTGCAGCCGCAGGAGCATGGCGATGGTCTGGAGGTTATTTTTCACCCGGTGGTGCATCTCCCGCACCACCGCGGACCGCATCACAAGATGCGCGTTCTCGATGGCGAGGGCGGTTTGGGTGGCCAGGGCGGTGAGGAGGTTCACGTCCCCCGAAGAGAAGGCGTGTGGCTGCCCTCGGTAGCAGTTCAGCACCCCGATGGTGCGATCCCGGACCCGGAGGGGAACGCACACCATAGAGCGCAGCCCCTGCTCCCGGGCCAGCTGGGGGTCGTAGAACCGGGGGTCCTGCACGAGATCCCGGATCACCTCCACCTCCCCAGTAGCCGCCACCCGGCCCGCAATCCCCTCCCCGAGGGGAATAGGGTCCCGGTCCGTGTAGCGGCCGTCCGGGGGATGGGCCGCGGCCCGCCGGAGCGCTCCGGACTCCTCATCGAGCAGCAGCAGGCTCACCAGTCGCGCGTCCAGCATGCGGGCGGCCATCTCCACGATCACCTGCAGCACCTGCTCCAGGTAGAGGGGGGAGGCCAGGGTCTGGCTGAGCTCCGCCAGGGTGCGCAGCTCGTGGAGCTGCCGGCGCATGTGGTCGTAGAGCTGCGCCTTCTCGATGGCACCGCCCGCCAGGTCCGCGATGAGGCTCAGGAGTTCGATCTCCTCCTCCCGGAACTCGTGCTCGGCCCGGGTCTGGACGTTCATGGCTCCCAGGATCCGACCCCCCACCGTGAGGGGCACCGCCAGCAGGGATCGGAACCGGTACTCCTGGGTCTCCGGGAGGAGAACGAATCGGGGGTCCCGGGCCGCGTGGCTGCTCCAGGCGGGCTGCCCGTGCTTGGCCGCCCACCCCGTGAGTCCTTCCCCCAGGCGCAGCCGGGCCCGGCCCACCGCATCCGGCGCAAGCCCCGTGGTGGCCTTCAGCACCAGATACTCCCGCTGGGGATCCAGCAGGTAAAGGGAGCAAGAATCCATGCCCATCACTTCCGCGGTCTTGCGGGTGATCAGGGCTAGGGTGGAGTCCAGATCCAGGGCCTGGCTGATGGCCCGGCCGATCTCCCGCAAAGCGGCGATCTCTGCCGCCTTGCGCTGCAGCCGCTGCTGGAGCTCCGTGGGGGTCATTCCAAGGGGATTGTAGGACCACATCCTTCGGCCGCCAAGCACGTGCCATAATGGGGGCGATGGCGTCCCCCAGTGCACAGCAGCATCGGGGGACCGCGCCCACGAGCGTGGGGTGTGCGGTCCTCACCATCAGCGACACCCGAACTCCGGAGACGGACACGGGCGGCAACCTCCTCGTGGAGCTGCTGACCGCCCGCGGGCACCGGGTGGTGCGGAGAGGGATCGTCCGCGACGAGCCGGAGGCCATCCGCGACTGGGTGGAGCAAGCGGTCCAGGATCCTCAGGTGGAGGCCATTCTCACCACGGGCGGGACCGGGATCGCCCCGCGTGACGTGACGTACGAGGTGGTGGAAGCGCTCCTCGAGAAGCGCCTGGATGGATTCGGGGAGCTGTTCCGCATGCTCTCCTACCAGGAGGTGGGGGCCGCCGCCATGCTGAGCCGGGCCATCGGGGGGGTCTACCGGGGAAAGGTGATCCTGAGCATGCCCGGCTCCCCGCACGGGGTACGGCTGGCCATGGAGAAGCTCGTCCTGCCGGAGCTGGGGCACTTGGTGCGGGAGGCCCGTCGGTCCCCGAGCCCCCGCTGAGCGGCGACCCCGGATGCGGTGTTGACGCGGAGGGGCTTGCCCGTATAATTGAAACTGAAATTCGATTTCAAATTGCCCACCATGCGGAACCGGCCTTCCCACCGCCTGACTCCCCAGCGCCGGGCCGTCCTGCGGGCCCTGGAGGAGCTAGGCTGCGCCCAGGACGTGGACGCCATTCACGCCCGCGCCCGCCAGTTCCTGCCCCGGATCGGCCGGGTCACCGTGTATCGAGCCCTGGACCTGCTTCAGGCCCAGGGACTCGTAGAGGTCCTGTACCTGGGAGACGGCCGAACCCGGTACGAGCTCGCCCGCCCGCACCACCATCACCTCATCTGCCTGCGGTGTGGGCGGCTGGAGCCCTTTGAGGGGTGCAACGTGACCACGCTGGCGCGGGCCGCCCGGACCCGCGGGTTTCGGGTTACCGGGCACCGGCTGGAGCTCGTGGGCTACTGTGCGCGATGCCAGGTCCACAAAGAGCCCCCATGCGAGGCATAGCGTTGGTCCTGCTGCTCCTCCTCGGCGTGCCCGGGGCACCGGGGAGCCCACCGGGGGTTCTGGTGGTGGCCTCCTTTTATCCCCTCTTCGAGTTCACCCGCCGGGTTGGAGGAGATCGGGTAGAGGTACGGCAGCTGGTGCCTCCGGGAGCGGAGGTGCACCACTACGAGCCGACTCCCCGGGATGTGCTCACCCTCCGCCGGGCCAGCCTGCTCCTCTACAATGGGGCGGGACTGGAGCCGTGGGTGGAAAAGCTCCGCCACGAGCTCTCCGGACACACCCTCCTCGTGAACACCACGGAAGGGCTGCCCTTGCTTCGCACCGGTGCTGGGCAGGCGGATCCACACGTATGGTTGGATCCCGTGCTGGCGCTGCGCCAGGTGGAGCGCATCCGGGCAGCCCTTTCCCGGGTGGATCCCGGAGGGGTGTGGGTTTACCACCGGAACGCCCAGGCCCTGCAGGCGGAACTCACCGCCCTCCACAGGAGGTTTCAGGAGCGCCTGAGACGGTGCCGCACCCGGGTCTTCATCACCGCGCACGCGGCCTTCGGATACCTCGCGCGGCGGTACGGGCTCCAGATGATCTCCATCGCAGGACTCTCCCCGGAGGTGGAACCCTCGAGCGCGAAACTCCGGGAGGTGGTGCGTCTTGCCCGTCTGCACCGCGTGCAGGTGATCTACTTCGAATCACCCACGAACGCCCGGGTGGCGGAAGCCATCGCCCGCGAGGTGGGTGTGCGCACCGCGGTACTGCATTCCCTGGAGAGCCTGCGGCCGGAAGACCTGGCCCGGGGACATACGTACTTCACCGTGATGGAGGAGAACCTCCGGAACCTCGCCCATGGACTGGGATGCCGCTAGAAGATCTGTGGTGGTGGAACTCCACCAGGTGTGTGTGGAACGGGACGGTGAGCGAATCCTGGAGGACGTGGACCTGGTGGTGCACCGGGGTGACTTCCTGGGGATCATCGGCCCGAACGGCGCGGGCAAGACCACCCTGCTGCGGGTGATGCTGGGACTGGTATCTCCCAGCCGCGGACTCGTGCGCCTGTTCGGGGAGGATCTCCGCTCCTTCCGGAGCTGGCATCGCATCGGGTACGTGCCCCAGCGGTCCGTACCCTACGAAGCGCGCCTGCCCGCCACGGTGCTGGAGGTGGTGCTGAGCGGCCGGATAGGGCGTGTGGGGCTCGGGCGGCGGTTCACGAGGGCGGACAGGGAGGCCGCGGAGCGGGCCCTGCTGACCGTAGGGATGGAGCGGTACCGGGACCGGCCCGTGGCCCGGCTCTCCGCGGGCCAGCAGCAGCGGGTGCAGATCGCCCGGGCCCTTGCCACGGAGCCGGAACTGCTGATCCTGGACGAACCCACCGTAGGAGTGGACGTGGAGGCCCAGGAGCAGTTCTACGGGCTTCTCCACCGGCTCAACGGGGAAGGCGTCACCCTGGTGCTCGTCTCCCACGACATCGGGGTGGTGGCCCGGGAGGTCACGCAGCTCGCGTGCCTGAACCGTCGTCTCTTCTTCCACGGAAGCCCCCAGGAAGCCCTCCGCTCCGGGGCCCTGGAACGGCTGTACCCGGCGGGAAGCTGGCTCGTGGCGCACCGGCATTAGGATGCCCGAGATCCTGAGCTATGGATTCATGCAGCGGGCGCTCGCCGCGGGCGCGGTGGTGGGTGTGGTGGCGCCGATGATGGGCGTGTTCCTGGTACTGCGACGACTGAGCCTCATCGCGGACACCCTTTCCCACACCGCCCTCGCGGGCATCGCCCTGGCTCTCCTCCTGGGTGCCGATCCCCTGTGGGGAGCTCTCGGGGCCGCTCTCCTGGCTGCGGGAGGGATCGAGCGGCTGCGCGCCCGGAGACAGATTCCGGGAGAAGCGGCCCTGGCGGTGTTCCTCTCCGGGGGGTACGCGGTGGCGGTGGTGCTCCTCAGCCTGGGTCGGGGGTTTAGCCCGGACCTCTTCGTGTACCTCTTCGGCGCCCTCACCGCGGTCCAGCCCCGGGATCTCTGGCTCCTGGTACCCCTCGGGGGGATCGTGGCGGGGACCGTGGGAACCCTGTACAAGGAGCTCCTGGCCATCACCCTGGATGAGGAGGCAAGTCGCACGCAGGGGATCGCGGTGGACGCCCTTAACCTCCTCTTCACCCTGCTCGTGGCCGTCACCGTGGTGGCAGCCACGCGGGTGGTGGGAATCCTCCTGACGGGTGCCCTGTTGGTCCTGCCGAGCCTCTCGGCCATACAGGTGGCCCGCAGCTTCCGGGGTATGTTGGGGCTTGCGGTGCTCTTCGGGCTTCTCTCCGTGCTGGTAGGGCTCACGGCGAGCTTCTACCTGAACATCGCGCCCAGCGGTGCCGTGGTGCTGACCGCCCTCGCGGTGTTCGCGGGGAGTACCCTCCGGATCCGCGGGTAGCGCATGCGTGCTCCGGCTGGCTGCGAACTCCCTCGCACCGTGCACACCATCGGCCACTCCACCCGCCCCCTCGAAGGCTTCCTGGACCTCTTGGAGGCCCATCGGATCGAGATTTTGGTGGACGTGCGCCGGTGGCCCACCTCCCGCCGCTTTCCCTACTTCCGGAGGGAGGCCCTCTCGGAGGCCCTGCGGAACCGAGGCATAGGGTACGTGTGGCGCGGGGACCTGGGCGGCTACCGCACGCCACAGCCCGGAAGCCCCAACACGGGCTGGAGGGTGGGGGCCTTTCGGGCCTACGCGGACTTCATGCTCACGGAGGTGTTCGCGCACATCCTCCGGGAACTGGAGGCCCTGGCCGCGATGCACCGGATGGTCCTTATGTGCGCGGAGGCCAGCCCGTGGCGGTGTCACCGGCAGCTGCTGAGCGACGCCTTCCTGGTCCGCGGCTGGAACGTCCGCCACATCACGGACCGTGGCTGTGCGCCACACCGGCTCCCGCGGTTCGCCCGGGTGGAGGGGACCCGGATTCTCTATCCTGCGCTCGACTAAGTGTTCGCTCCGTTCCAAGGAGGTTCCGGCCTGGGGGGAGAGACCACGGGCGCGCGGTCCGGAAGAAGAGATCCACCGTAACCCGCACCGGATCCTCTGCCACGAAGAGGAAAAACCGCGGGATGGGGATCCCGTACTCGCTCATGCGGATGATGAGCTCCGCCCGGCCGCGGAACCCATCCGGGTACGGAATGATGCGGGCCGGAAACAAGAGCTTGCCCTGAACGCCGTGCAACAGGAGCGTACCTTGGACCTCCGCGATGAACTCCGAGGCGACCCGCACCCGTTCCGCCACGGTCGTCCCGGTGAAGGCGATCACCGGATACCGATCCGTATGCAGGTGTGATCGATGCATCTGCGTGTCCCGTAGCCCGAGTCCCGTGGTGAGGGAACGGGTCGGCACCCGCACGTCGAGCTCCGCCGCATAGGCGAACCCCTCCGTCTGCCGCACCCAGGCCCCGCCCTCCATCTCCCGGGCGTACCCCCAAAACCCGCCCCGGTTATCCCGCACGAGGAAGGTGATGGAGGAGGCCTCGGGGACCAGCACGAACCACTCCGTGGGAAGGGGCTGGGCGCGGGCAACGATCAGGGTCGCTGCCACCAGGAGGGCCGCCAGACCCGCCCGAATTCCTCTCCGCACGTCCCCACGGGTACCCGTTCTCTGTATCGGCCGTGTCACCGTGTTGACACCCCCTCGGGCGGAGGCGTAAGGTAGCCGGTGAAGGACCTGGGGGAGCCCGGGCAACCGGGCTGAGAGGGCTCCTGGTGCGGGGCCGACCCCTGGAACCTGATCCGGATAATACCGGCGGAGGGAACGGTCCTGGAGTTCCTCGACGAAGGCCCTCTTCCCTTTCCCCTCCCGGTCCTTCCATTGCCGCGCAGGAGGTGTGGTATGGCGACCCAGATGGAGCTCGCCCGCCGGGGGAAGATCACAGATGCCATGGCCTACGTGGCTGAGGTGGAAGGGGTTTCGCCGGAGGAGATCCGGGAGAAGGTGGCGGCAGGGGTGGTGGTTATCCCCGCAAATCCCCACCACGGAACCCTGACCCGCTACACGGGGATCGGCAAGGACCTCTCCGTAAAGGTCAACGCCAATCTCGGGACCTCCTACGATTCCGTAGACCTCGAAGAGGAACTGGAGAAGCTGCGGCTCGCCCTTACGGCCGGAGCCGACACCATCATGGACCTATCCACGGGAGGAGACCTCCCCGCCATCCGCCGTGCCGTCCTGGAGCGCTGTCCAGTACCCCTCGGCACGGTCCCCATCTACGAGGCGGAGTTCGAGGCGGCCCGCAAGCGGGGGTCCTTCTTCCACATGACGGTGGACGACCTCTTCGCCACCGTCGAGCGCCACGGCCGGGAGGGGGTGGACTTCATCACGGTGCACTGCGGGGTAACCCGCCACGCCCTGGAGCACTACCTCCGCACGGAGCGGGTCACGGGAATCGTCTCCCGGGGCGGGGGGCTGCTGGCCGCCTGGATGCTTCACAACCACGCGGAGAACCCCCTCTACCAGGAATTCGACCGGCTCCTGGAGATCGCCCGGGAGTATGACATGACCCTGAGTCTGGGAGATGGCCTGCGCCCCGGGTGCCTCGCGGACGACCTGGACCGTCCGCAGGTGGAAGAGCTGGTGGTGCTCGGAGAGCTCGTGGAGCGGGCCCGACGGGCGGGGGTTCAGACCATGGTGGAAGGCCCTGGACACGTACCCCTCAACGAGATCGCCACCAACGTGCAGCTGGAAAAGAAGCTGTGCCGGGAAGCCCCCTTCTACGTGCTCGGCATGCTCCCCGTGGATACCGCGGCGGGCTTCGATCACATCGCGGGCGCCATCGGGGGCGCGGTGGCTGGGATGTACGGGGTGGATATGCTGTGCTACCTCACGCCCGCAGAACACCTGGCTCTGCCCACGCCCCAGCAGGTCTACGAGGGCGTGGTGGCCTTCAAGATCGCCGCGCATGCGGCGGACGTGGCACGGGGAAACCGGCGGGCTCTGGAGCGCAACCGCCGCATGTCAGAGGCCCGCTACCGGCTGGACTGGGAGACGCAATTTCAGCTGGCCCTGTATCCGGAGGTGGCCCGGGGGATCTTCGAGGCCAGGAAGTCCGCCACCCGGTCCTGCTCCATGTGCGGTCCGTTCTGCCCTATGAACCTGGTGGAGCACATGGCCCGGCGGGTCCGGTCGACCGAACCCTCCACGGTCGGGAGCCCCTAGAGCTCGCGGATCACTTCCCCGGCTCCGGCACGGGAACCGCGCCTGGCCGCGGCACGAGGGCACCCCGCTTGCTCATCCACACCGCAAGCGCGATCACCACGAGCGCGACCGCCACCACCACGCCCCGGGCCACCACGGGAAGATCCTGGATCACCAGGGGAGCAATGAGGATGGCCACTAGGTTCATCACCTTGATGATGGGGTTGAGGGCCGGACCCGCGGTGTCCTTGAGAGGGTCCCCCACGGTATCTCCCACCACCGCGGCCTTATGGTACTCCGTACCCTTTCCGCCCAGATACCCGTCCTCGATCTTCTTCTTCGCGTTGTCCCAGGCCCCCCCGGTGTTCGCCATGAACACCGCCAGGAGCTGCGCGGTGAGGATGGCGCCCGCGAGATACCCCCCCAAAGCCCCGGCACCCAGCCCGAACCCCACCAGCACGGGAGCCGAAATGGCCACGAGAGCGCTGGGCAGGAGCTCCCGCTGGGCCGCGGCAGTTACGATGTCCACGCACCGGGAGTACTCCGGCCGGGCCCGCCCTTCCAGCAGGCCCGGGATCTCCCGGAACTGCCGGCGCACCTCCTCCACCACCTGGAAGGCAGATCGGCCCACGGCCCGCACGAGGAAGGCGGAGACTAGGAACGGTACCGCCCCGCCCACCAGCAGCCCGATGAACACCAGGGGCAGGTTCACCTGGATCCCGACCCGTTCCAGGGCCGCCAGCAGGCCCTGGCCACCCGCCTGCACCGCCCGCTGCAGTTCCCCGGGATCCGCCAGAAGCCTCGCCTCATCGATGTAGGAGCGGAACAGGGCCGTGGCCGCCACCACCGCGGTGGCGATGGCGAACCCCTTAGTGAGAGCCTTGGTGGTGTTGCCCACCTGGTCCAGGCGCGCCACGATCCGGCCCGCCAGCGAATCCCCTCGCTCCACGCCCGACATCTCGAAGATCCCGTTCGCGTTGTCCACAATCGGGCCATAGGTATCCTCCGCGAGGATGAAGCCCGTGGTGGTCAACAGCCCCAGGCCCGCCAGCGCAATCCCATAGGCGGAAAGCGCCACATCTCCACCGAAGATGGCGAAGGAAGCCAGGATGGTGGCCCCGATGGCCGCGATGGACCACACACTACTCTCCATCCCCAGTCCCAGCCCCGTGAGCAGCAGGGTGGCGGAGCCGGTCTTGCTGGCGTAGGCGATCTCCGTAACGGGAGGCCGATCCGTGTGCGTGTAGTAGTCCGTGATGCGCTCGATCACCACCGCGAGGACGATGCCCATGAAGGTGGCCCAGAAGAACCGCCAGTCCCCCAAGTACACGTGGGTAATGGCCCCGAACCCTACGGTGGCCAGAAGGGCGGCGGTCCAGAAGCCCCGGCTGATGGGCTTCATGGGATCCCCCACCTCCTCCTCCGAGCCCCGCACCACCCAGGTACCCACCACGGAGGCAAACACACCCACGGCCCGCACCAGGAGGGGAAAGAGGATGAGCTTGAGGGCGAAGGCCTGGGCGGTCGCTTCGTCCGGAAACCGAGCCCGGAACCCGGGATCCAGCAGGGTGGCGGCCCCCAGGATGATGGCGGCCACCAGGGTCACCTCATAGGACTCGAAGACGTCCGCGGCCATCCCCGCGCAGTCGCCCACGTTGTCGCCCACGTTGTCCGCGATGACGGCGGCGTTGCGGGGGTCGTCCTCCGGGATCCCGACTTCCACCTTCCCCACGAGATCCGCTCCCACGTCCGCGGCCTTCGTGTAGATCCCACCCCCCACCCGCATGAAGGCGGCCACGAGCGACCCGCCGAACCCGAACCCCACGAGGACCCGCATGGCGTCCTCGCGGAAGAGCATGAAGATGATCACGGCACCCAGGAGCCCCAGACCGACCGTGAACATCCCGGAGATGGTGCCCGCCTGGAACGCCAGCTCCAGGGCCTCCTTGAACGACCGGCGGGCGGCGTTCGCGACCCGTACGTTGCCCTGGACCGCGGAGGTCATCCCCACATAGCCCGCCCCGTAGGACGCCAGGCACCCCATGAGGAATGCACCCGCCACGCCCACCGCCAGGACGGGCTTGTCCCGGTAGAGGGGGAGGTATAGCAGGTACAGCCCCACCGTGAGGAGCGCGACGAACCACGCCATGGTGCGAAACTGCCGGCTCAGGTACGCGTACGCGCCCTCCTGGATGGCACGGGCTACGGAGACCATGGCCTCCGGTCCGGGATCCGCCCGCAGCACGCGGGCCCGGAGGTAGGCTCCGTACAGGAGCGCCAGAAAGGCGGACCCCAGCACGGCCCACAGCAGGGCCAGCTCGGTACCCGAGAAGGGCGGGAGAACGATCTTGGCCTCGGACATCTCGAATCCTCCTGAGCTCCCCTACCGGAGACTCTCAGCTCCCGGAACTTCCTCCGGGAGACCATCCCCTATCTTACCAACTCGGGCCGTGCGGGTCAGTCCTCAGGCGGATCAGGCACGGGCGATCCGGAGAACGCGGGCGCAGTTGTGGGCTTGACCCGCGGAGAGCACAAGCATCCCTCCCTTGCCCGCGAGCGGAAAGAGGGACAGCGCCCGGCGTTCCGCCACCAGGACGTATTGATTGAGCCGCAGGATCCGCAGATGGAGGGCAGTCAGGGGGTGGCGCAGACCGGAGACCACGAACCACCCGTTCTGCCGGACATATCCCTCCGAGGGAAGTCCCCACCCCCCGGATCGGAACCGCATCCCCATGAGCACGAGGGTGTCGCCCTGGACCCGGTAGGTCTCGATCACGGGAGTCCGCTCCACGGAGTGCACGTACCGGAGCTCGAAGAAGGGGGACTCCCTCAGACAGAGGAGGACTCGGGGCGTCCCGGACTGCCCGGGGGGGAGTGCTAGGAGGAAGAAGAGGAGCAGCCAGGACATCAGCGCAGCGGTCGGTAGCGGACCAGGGCCCCCACGGTGATCCCGTGCCGCGCGAAGAACCCCTGGTTTACCTCGAGGGCGTACTGAGCCTCCGCACGGGAGACGTAGATGGGGATCTCTCCGCCCGGACGGGGCAGGTCCATATCCTGGATATCCACGATGCGCCACCGGGGGTCCATGAAGGCGATGGAGAGTGGGATCAGGGTGTTCTTCATCCAGAAGGCGAGGCGCTGCGGGGATTCGAACAAAAAGAGCATGCCGTGATCCTCGGGGAGGTGGGTGCGGAACATGAGGCCCCGGGCGCGGCTCTCCGGGGTGTCTGCCACCTCCACCTGCACCACCACGCGCCGGGATCCCTGCAGGAGGGTCACCACGCCCCGCTTGAACCCCGGGACCGCTCCCGTCTGCGCCGCCACGGTCAGCACTACCACCAGGGTCAACAACCGCATGGAGCGCTCCTCACGGGATCCGGTTCTCCATCCACCGCAGGAGGAGGGGAACTGCGGGATTCTCCCGGGCGGTCACCACGTCCAGGTGGGCGGCCTCCGGCAGGATGTGCACGGTGGCGTCGCGGCTGGCGGTCCGACGCAGAAAGAGCCAGTGCATCCAGGGATGCCGCAGGAGCCCCTGCCCCGCGCCCACGGAGAGCATGGGCAGATCCAGGGTGTCCGGCGAGCGTACCCGTCCGATGCCGGGAACTCTGGACGGAGTCTCCATACGCACCTCCACCGCCACATCCAGGAGCAGCCGAAGGGGGAAATACCACTCCGAGAAGTCCGTTTCCTCGTCCACCGCGGCGGAGGCGAGCTCCCGCAGGTCTGTGGGTTCCCCAACCTCCGGTCCGTTGCGCCACCCCACCAGCTCCCGGCCTGGGTGGGGACGCAGGGAGGAAAGGACCACAAGTCCCCGGCTGCGGCCGGAGGGGTCCGGGGCGAGCTCAAAGGTGCCGTCCGGAAGGCCCAGACGCAAGCGGAGGGCAAAGTTCCGCTGCGCGTTGTCGTCCAAGCTCATCCCCAGTGCCGCCTCGTTGGTGAGCGGCATGGGATAGGTGGGCGCGATGGGAAGGCCGGAGCGCTCCTGGGGCCGGAACCGTGCGAGGAGCACGGCCACGGAGAGTGCTCGGGTGAGGGACGGGTTGAGGGTGGGGAAGGCGAGGTAGGGAGGAACGCGTCCCTGTACCAAACCTTCCACCCCCGGAACCCGACCTACCCCAGGGAGCGTGAACCCGCTCCGGTACGTCCGTTCGTCCACCGGCGGGAGCACGGGGACCGGGAGTCCGTCGAGGAACACGAGGCCCCGCACGGGGCGGAGCCCCGGATCCGGATGCGCTTCGGTGTCGAAGTCGTAGGCAGCATACAGGGCCGCGAGCACCCCTCCGAGGGAGTGCCCGCCCAGGAAGGTGGGCACACCGGGGCGTCGGCGTCGGATCTCCCCGAGGAGGGCGTGCAGGTCCCGGAGGTGCACGTCCAGGCCCCAATGGGCCAAGGCCCGGAGGGCCTGCGGATCCGGCCCGGCAAACCGCCGGCTCCTCAACTCGAACCCGGGTGCGAAGTAGTAGGCCACCGCGAACGTGGGGTTCTGCGTCCGCAGGGCCTCTCGCAGGCCTGTATGGTCCTCCAGGAGGTTGCTGCGACGTTCCCACACCCAAACCTCCACGGATCCCCGGGCCGCTAAGGCCCGGGCCAGAAGGCTCAGAGAGCCCGCCCCGCCGCTCAGCCCGGGGATCAGCACCAGGACCGCCCGGGGCGGGCGGTCCGGATCCGCGTACCGGAAGGCCAAGCTCCGGTTGAGGGCGGGCGGGGTGTGTGGCTCTGGGAAGCCCGCCACCTCCACCCGCTCGCGAGCCACCCCGCCGAACGTGAGGACCAAGCCGAGCATGAGTCCCAGGACCGGCATCCCTACCGTTCGTCTACCAGCTCCCCGGGCACCGCTTCCAGCTCAAAGCGCCGGCCGTTCCGGATCCCGTGCACCACGAGCGGGACGCCCGGGGGATGCTGTCCCAGCACCGCCTGCAGGTCGTCCAGACTGCGCACGGGCCGGCCCTGCAGGGCCACCAGCAGATCACCCGGCCGCAGCCCTGCCCGCTCCGCGGCGGAACCCGGCTGGACCTCCAGCACCCGCACCGCGGTGGAAACCCCGAGTTGGTGACGCGTCACCAAAGCACGATCCAGGGGGACCGTGGAGGCCGCGATCCCCAGGTACGCCCGCCTCACCCGCCCGTAGCGGATGAGCTGGGCGGCCACCCACTTCGCGGTGTTTACAGGGATGGCGAAGCACAGGCCCTGCGAGCCCGCGATCACCGCGGTGTTGATCCCCACCACCTCTCCCCGGGCGTCCACGAGCGGTCCTCCGGAGTTCCCGGGGTTGAGGGCCGCGTCCGTCTGGATCACGTTCTCGATGAGCCGGCCCGTCTCCGATCTCAGGGTACGGCCCAGGGCACTCACCACACCCGTGGTGACCGTAGCGGAAAACCCCAGGGGATTCCCGATGGCGATCACCAGCTGCCCCACCCGGAGTTTGGAGGAGTCCCCGAGGATCGCGGCGGGAAGCCCGCTTTCCGGCAGCCGCAGCACCGCGAGATCCGTGTGCGGGTCCTCTCCCACCGTCCGGGCCGTGAACTCCCGACCGTCCACCAAGCGCACCTCGATCCTCTCGGCTCCCCGCACCACGTGGCTATTGGTGAGCACGTACCCGTCCGGGGTAAGGACCACCCCGCTTCCGATCCCCCGCACCTCGGGAAGACCCCGTCGGCGCAGGGCCTCCGGCGCCCGCCGCACGAGCCCCACGCTCACCACCGCGGGCCCAACCCGTTCCACGGCCCGCACCACGGCCTGGGAGTACGCGTCCAGGACCTCTTCCTCCGTGGGGAGCTCAGGCCGGGTGTCGGGCTCTCTCCTCTGGTTCTCCGCGACCGTCCACTGCCACTCCATGGCTCTCCTCTGGCCCCTGCTGAGCCCACAAACGCCCAAGCGTTCCGGGGAATTCCCCCTCCGGAACGATCCGGAGGTATTCTCAAGGGGAAGACCTTGAGGGAGGGGGCCATGGCCATCCTGTGCGATCTCCACCTGCACTCGAAGTACAGCCGGGCCACCAGCCGGGACATGGACGTGGAGAACCTGAGCCTATGGGCCCGGCGCAAGGGAATCCAGGTGGTGGGCACGGGCGACTTCACGCACCCCCTGTGGCTGCGGGAGCTGCGCAGCAAGTTGCGGCCCGCGGAGGACGGTCTGTACGAGTACCAGGGAGCGCGGTTCGTGCTCACCGTGGAGGTGAGCAGCGTCTATCCCCAGGACGGGAGGCTACGCAAGGTGCACACCCTCCTCCTGAGCCCTTCCTTCGAGGTGTGCGACCGGATCAACGCGGTGCTGGGCCGGTTCGGGAACCTGGGGGCGGACGGACGCCCCACCCTCACCCTCAGCTGCGCGAAGCTGGTGGAGTACGTGATGGAGATCTCACCGCGGTGTCTCGTGATTCCCGCGCACGCGTGGACCCCCTGGTTCTCCGTATTCGGATCGCAGTCGGGCTTTGATTCCCTGGAAGAGTGCTTCCAGGACCAGCTTCGGCACGTGCGGGCGATCGAGACGGGACTCTCGAGCGATCCACCCATGAACTGGCGGATCTCCTGGCTCGACGGGATCACCCTGGTCTCCTTCAGCGACGCCCACTCTCCCACGAAGCTCGGGCGGGAGGCCACGGCCCTGGAGGCGGAGCTGAGCTACGACGGGATCGTGCAGGCCATCCGCACGGGCCGGGTGGCCTACACCGTCGAATTCTTCCCGGAGGAGGGAAAGTACCACTACGACGGTCACCGCGCCTGTGGAGTGCGGCTTCACCCCCGGGAGACCCGTGCACTGGGAGGTCGGTGCCCGAAGTGCGGCCGGCCCGTGACGGTGGGGGTTCTGCACCGGGTGGAGTCCCTGGCGGACCGACCGGAAACCGCGGCTCCTTCCGGGCGACCTCCCTACCGCAACCTCATTCCCCTGGAGGAGATCCTGGCGGAGGCCCTGGGACAGGGAGCGGGGACCGTACGGGTTCGGGAGGAGTACCGGAAGCTCGTGGAGCACTTCGGAGGGGAGTTCGCGGTGCTCACGGATGTGCCGTTCGAGGAGCTGCGCCGGGTCACGCAGCCCCGGGTGGTGGAGGGGATCCGGCGTATGCGCGCAGGACAGGTGTACATCGAGCCCGGGTACGACGGGGAGTTCGGTCGCATCCACCTGTTCGCGGAGGAAGAGGAGGCGTCCAAGGGGTGGGAAAGGGGACAGCCCGCGCAGATGAGCCTCTTCTAGTCGTGCGGGATCCCGAATCCATCGAGGGCACCGTGGTCCTCCATCGGGGGCGGGAGCGGCGGATCCTCCCCGGGCATCTCTGGGTGTACGAGGGCGAGGTGGCGGAGGTACGGGGGAACCCCGCCCCCGGGGCCATCGTGGATGTCCTCACCTCCCGAGGTGCCTTCTGCGCCCGCGGGTTCTACAACCCCCACAGCAGGATCCGGGTCCGCATCCTCACCTTTGAGGAGGAACCCATCGGCCCGGCCTTCTTCGCCCGCCGCATCGCCCAGGCCCTGGCGCTGCGGGAGCGGGTGGTCCGGGAGACCACCGCCTACCGGGTGGTGTACGCGGAGGGGGACCTTCTTCCCGGGCTCATCGTGGACCGATACGGGGACCTTCTGGTCATGCAGACCTTGGCTTTCGGGATGGACGCCCGCAAAGAGCTCCTGGCGGACCTCCTCCTGGAGCGAACCGGAGCCCGGGCGGTGTACCTGCGTAACGACCCGGGGGTGCGGTCCCTAGAAGGCCTGCCCCGCCACCAGGGCTTTCTCCGGGGAGAGACCTCGACCCGGGTGGAGATCGTGGAGGGGCCGGCCCGGTTCCTGGTAGATGTGGCGGAAGGACAGAAGACGGGATGGTTCTGTGACCAGCGGGAGAACCGCCTCAGCTGTGCCCCCCTCGCCCGGGACGCGGAGGTCTTGGAGGTGTTCTCGTACACCGGGGCCTTCGGGATCCACGCGGCTCTCCACGGAGCCCGGTCGGTGTTGGGCATGGATGTGAGCGAGGAGGCGGTGGCCCTCGCCCGGGAGAACGCCCGGCTCAACGGTGTACTGGGCCGTTGCCGGTACGAGGTGGCGGACGCCTTCGAGGCGCTTCGGACCCTGGAGCAGCACGGAGCCCGGTTCGACCTCGTGATCCTGGACCCATCTGCCTTCGCCCGCCGGAAGGAGGCGGTCCCGCGGGCTCTGGCGGGCTACAAGGAGATCAACCTCCGGGCCCTGAAGCTGCTGCGCCCCGGGGGGTACCTGGTGAGCTGCTCCTGCTCCTCCTTCGTGGACGAGGGGATGCTGTGGGGGGTGATCCTGGAGGCAGCCCGGGACGCGGGGCGGCGGTTGCGCCTGTTGGAGCTGCGGGGGCAGGCCCGGGACCACCCCATGCTGGGTGCCATGCCCGAGACCCGATACCTCAAATGCTTCGTGCTCCAGACGGTATAATGGAGGCGGAAGGAGCGAGCCTCCGGGTGCCGATGCGAGGGTGCACTGCGTGGTCGGGGAGGAGGGAACGAGAGTCCCTCCTCCCGCCGTTTTCTCCGGGAGCGACGGGTGCACATCTCCAAAAGGGAGGGGTTTGGGTTGTCGGCGGCACACTTGGCTTCCTTGAGCCCGCACGGACGAGAGCGGCGGATCCCCGCCCGCTCCATCCAGATCACGGATAACCTCGACCTGCTGCTCGCGGTCCTCCCGCCCCACATCCGGGAGGTCGTGGAGCGCAAGCCCTACCGGGACAGCCTCATCGAGGTGGTGATGGACCTGGGCCGGATGCCCGAAGCCCGGTATCCGGGCGGGGCGGAGGTGCTCAGCAAGGAGCCCATCACCCGCGCGGACATCCACTACGTGGTGGAACGGGTGGGGGCCTTCGGAAAGGACAACCGGGCCGGCATCAGCGGGACCCTGCACCGGATCTCCGCCATCCGCAACCGGCTGGGCGAGATCGTGGGGCTCACCTGTCGGGTGGGCCGGGCGGTGTTCGGGACCGTGGACATCGTGCGGGACGTGATCGAGTCCGGAAAGTCCATCCTCCTGCTGGGCCGGCCGGGCGTGGGCAAGACCACCCTCCTGCGGGAGGCGGCCCGGGTGCTGGCGGACGAGCTCGGGAAGCGCGTCATCGTGGTGGACACCAGCAACGAGATCGCAGGGGACGGGGACATCCCCCATCCGGGCATCGGCCGGGCCCGGCGCATGCAGGTTCCGGAACCCGCCCTCCAGCACGCGGTGATGATCGAGGCGGTGGAGAACCACATGCCCGAGGTGATCGTGATCGACGAGATCGGCACGGAGGCGGAAGCCCTGGCTGCCCGCACCATCGCAGAGCGGGGTGTCCAGCTCATCGCCACCGCCCACGGGAACACCCTGGAGAACCTCCTCCAGAACCCCACCCTCTCGGACCTCATCGGGGGCATCCAGGCGGTCACCCTGTCCGACGAGGAGGCCCGGCGGCGGGGCACCCAGAAGACGGTGCTGGAGCGCAAGGCGCCTCCCACCTTCGACGTGGTGATCGAAATCCACGACAAGGACAAGCTGGCGGTCCACCACGACGTGGCGGAGGTGGTGGATCGAATGCTGCGGGGCATTCCGCCCCGGCCCGAGCTCCGGGTGCGGGCCAGCAGCGGAGAGGTGGAGATCCAGGCTGCGGAGACCGAGGAACCGACCCGGTCCTTCCTGGTGCATTCCCCCGAGGCGAAGCCTGAAGGAAAGAAGGTCCTGCGCATCTACCCCTACGCGGTGAGCCGCAACCGCCTGGAGCGGGCCATCCGGGAGCTGCGGGTGCCCGCCTACGTGGTGGACCGCCTGGAGGACGCGGACGTGGTGGTGACCCTGAAGTCCCAGGAGAAGCGGCAGCCCAAAAAGCTGCGGGACGCCCAGGAGCGGAGCGTTCCCTTGTACGTGGTGAAGAGCAATACCGTCACGCAACTCGTGAACTTCCTGCGCTCCCTCTTTGAGGTCGGAGAGGAGATGAGCGCGGAGGAGGCGGCGCTGCGGGAGGTGGAGGACGCCATCCAGGAGGTCCTGCGGCGGGCCCAGCCCGTGGAGCTCTCCCCGCAGAACGCTTATGTGCGGCGGCTGCAGCACGAGCTCGTGCAGCGCTACGGACTCGCCTCAGAGAGCAAGGGAGAGGAGCCGTTCCGCCGGGTGGTGATCTACCCACGGTGACGGAGCCCGCTCAACGGCTGATCCCGCGAGGGGTGTTCCTCGCCCTGGACGGCCCGGAAGGGGCAGGGAAGACCACGCAGCTACGGCGCCTGGCCGAGCGCCTCCGATCCATGGGGGTGGAGGTGGTCACCACCCGGGAACCTGGGGGAACCCCACTGGGGGAGGCCATCCGGGCCCTCCTCCTGGATCCCGCCTTCCGGGGGATCTGCCCGCACGCGGAGATGCTCCTCTTCGCCGCGGCTCGGGCCCAGTACACCCGGGAGGTGGTGCGTCCGGCCCTGGAAGAAGGCCGGGTGGTGCTCTCGGACCGATCCGTCTATGCCTCCCTGGCCTACCAGGGGTACGCCCGAGGGCTGGGGATGGAGGTGGTGCGGTGCGTCAACGAGGTGGCCACGGGCGGCCTGTACCCAGATCTCACCCTCCTCCTTGATGTCCCGGCGGAGGTGGGGCTCCTGCGGGTGAGCCGGGCCCGCGGAGAGGAGAGGTTGGACCGGGTGGAGGGGGAGGACGTCGCGTTCCACCAGCGGGTCCGGGAAGGGTTTCTACGGTTGGGCCGCGAAGATCCGCGCGTGCGGGTGGTACCGGCCACGGGGAGGGTGGAGGAGGTGGCGGCCCGGATCTGGGCGGAGGTGGAGCCGGTGCTGCGGGCCCGGGGCCTCCTGGTCGGCACGCCTGAGGGGGGGGAGGGCTGTGGGTAGCGGGACGCGGCTGGTGCTGGCCATCGTACAGGAGAAGGATGCCCCCCGGCTCATCGAGCAGCTCACCGCCTCCGGATTCCAGGCCACCATGCTGGCGAGCACCGGAGGATTCCTGCGTGCGGGGAACGCCACCGTCCTCGTGGGAACGGAGGCAGAGCAGGTGGAACGGGTGCTGGAGATCGTGCGGGCCACCTGCCACACCCGGGAGCAGTTGCTGACTCCGGTCCCGCCCGTGATGGAACCCGTGGAGGTTTACGCCGCGTATCCCGTGCGGGTCCGGGTGGGAGGAGCCATCGTGTTCGTGCTGGACGTGGTGCGGATGGAGCGGGTGTAGTGCGGTTCGCGGATGTCCTGAACCAGTACCACGCCATCGGCCTGCTGCGCAGCGCACTCCGCACGGGTCGGGTGCACCACGCCTACCTCTTCGTGGGGCCCGCGGGTACGGGGCGCCGGGAGACCGCCTGGGCCTTCGCCCAGGCCCTTCAGTGTGCGGACTACGTGGAGGACGCGTGCGGAGTATGCCTGCCCTGCCAGAAATCGGAGCGGCGGGTGCACCCGGACATCCGGTGGATCGAACCGTTGGAGGGCCGCCAGGGGATCGGCATCGACCAGGTCCGGGAACTGCGGCAGGAGGCTGTGTACGGGCCGTACGAGGGGAAGTATAGGGTATACATCGTGGCACCCGCGGAACGGCTCCTCCCGGAAGCCCAGAATGCCCTCCTGAAGCTGCTGGAGGAACCGCCGCCCCGCACCGTGATCCTCCTGGTGGCGGAATCCCCGCACGCGCTGTTGCCCACGGTGGTCTCCCGCGCACAACTGGTGCGGTTCAACCTGGTCGCAGCCGCGGACATCGAACGGGCCCTGCGGGTGCAATTCGAGGTACCTCCCGTCCGGGCGCGGGTGCTCGCGGCCCTGTGCGCGGGTCGGGCCGCCCTCGCCACCCGGTGGGCCCGGGATCCGAACGCCCTCGCGGACCGGGATCGGGTGGTGGACTGGTTCAGGCGCGTGGAGCAAGAAGGGCTACTCGCGGCCCTGGAGGTCGTGGAGTCCCTGGCTCAGGAGCGGGAGCGTCTCGCGGAGCTGCTGGACATCGCCCTCCTGTGGTACCGGGACGTGCTGATAGAACAGCATGCGGCGGACGAGCGCCTGCTGGTGAACCTCGACCGCCGGGAGGAGATCCGCCAGCTCGCGGCCCACCTGGGTCCCGAGGCCGTCTACCGGCGGCTGGAAGCCATCGAGCGGGCGAAGGCGGAACTGCGCCGCCATGTGCAGCCGCGCTTGGTGTTGGAAGCCATGTTCCTGCAGTTCGGGCTGCACCCGACCCCCACGGCTTCCTCCGCCTAACGGAGGGCCAGGAGAAACCAGAAGAGCAAGAAGAGCGCGGCTCCCGCGACCGCCCACGCCCACAGGGCCCCGGGCCGGGAGCGCGGCCGGGCCGGCGGTTCGACGCACGGCCGGCACAGGTTCCCGGATGCGGTCTTCACCACGCACCCCGAACAGAGGGCGCGGCCGCACCGGGTGCAGTAGTACAGGGCGGACCGATCCGGGTGGTAGGCGCACCGGATCTCGCTCACGGTTCCGCCTCGCCCACCGCCTCGGTCCGGAGGGACTTCAGGAGCTCCAGGTTGCGGCGGTCCGGCCCCTGCTTCCCGAACCCCGGAGTCTCGATGATCCCGCACAGGGAACCGAGCCTGGGGTGGTTCACCAGGGCCCGGAACCCCGCAAGCCCGATCCGGCCCGTGCCGATGTTCTCATGGCGATCCCGCCGGCTCCCACAGGGAACCCGGGTGTCGTTGAGGTGCACGAGCCGCAGACGCCTCAAGCCCACCTGGACGTCGAAGGCTCCCAGCATGGCCTCCACCCCATCCGGATCCCCCAGGTCCCACCCCGCGGCGTACAGGTGCGCGGTGTCCAGGCAGATCCCCACCCGTCCGTCCCCGTCCAGGGCGTCCAGAAACGCCGCGAGCTCCCCGAACGTCCCTCCCAGGGTACTCCCCGCACTCCCCTCCAGGAACACCAGGACACGACCCGTGGCTTCTAGCCCTCTCCGCACCGCCCGTGCCACCCGCCGCACCGCCTGTGCAAACCCGCAGTCCCTGGCACTCCCGATGTGGGTGACCACCCCGAACCCCTCCAGAGCCTCCAGGACCTCCAGGGTGTGGATCAGGGCTCGCACGGACCGCTCGTAGACCTCCCCGCTGGCCGCGAGGTTCACGAGATACGGGGCATGGGCCACGAGGGGATCGAGGGAGTGGGCTGCGCGGGCACGGCGGAACTCCTCAAGCTCCTCTGGGGAATACGAGGCGGGGCGCCACTGCCGGGGATTTCCCACGAAGATCTGGAGGCACTCACACCCGATGGCCACAGCCCGGGTGACGGCACTGGGAAGGCGGCCCCGGATGGAGACATGGGCCCCGAACCGCACGGCTTTACTGTAGCAGACCTAGCCTACCATGGGAGGAGAACCACGCGGGAGGCTTGAGTGGAGCGTGGAGGTCACCCCTGTGGATCCGGAGAACTACGCCTCTCCGTGGGCATCGAGGATCCCGAAGACCTCCTTGCGGATCTAGAGCAGGCCCTGGCATGAAGCTGGATCCCCGGCTTGTGGAGCACCTAGCACGGGCGCGCATCGTGGTGGACCCTGAGCCCCTCGTCCAGGTGCACCTCCCGCGCTGGGAAGCGAGGGCGGTGCAGCGACGGGCGGATCGGTTCCACGCACCCTTCTGCCTCACCTTCGAGCCGAACGGGGTCCGGGTGGTCTGCCGGGAGACGGAGTGGGCACAGGTGGGCCGAGGGCTGCACGCCATCCGGGTGGAGGCCGGCTACCGGATGGTCACCCTGGACGTGGCGCCGCATGCGGGGGCTGCAGACCTCCTCGCCGCGGTCATCGACCTCCTCCAGCGGAGGGGGATCTCCGCTCACCCGCTTCCTACCTTCCACCGAGACCGCATGCTGGTGCACCACTCCCAGCTGGAACAGGCCCTCCGGATTCTACGGGACCTCCAGGCCTCCAGCCCGCAGCAAGGCCATTCCTCTTGAGCGCTTCCCCAGGGCTGTAGCCCGGGGCAACCCACCGTCCCGAGAAAGGTCCTCCGATCCGCCCCTCGTCCGGGAGACGGCAGCGGTTCACCGGGTGGGGGAGTTGGATCCTGAAGGTGCGGGTGACCCTGGGGGTGCAGCCTTAGGCCCGAGCGGGAAGGCGCGAGGCGAGGAACGCCCCGAAGGCCGCCAGGGCTGCTGCAACCCAAAGCACGGTGGGAATGCCTGTGCGGTCCGCGAGGAAGCCGAACGGCGTGGCGAATAGGGAGGCAAAGGAGGAGACCGCCACCTGCATCCCCCCTCCCAGGGCCCGCCGGCTCGGCAGATATTGCTGACCCAGCACCAGGGAGACCGGAAAGGTTCCCATGGAGCTCGCGCCAACCAGCACCATCATGGGGTACACGCCGCCGGAGGGGGCCATTGGGAGCAAGGCCACGAGCACGGCCAGGACCGCGATGGTGACGGCCAGCACGGGCTTGGGACCGAGGCGGTCCGCGAGCCGGCCCAGGAGGGGAGAGGAGACGATGCCGCTGGCGAGCAGCAGGGAGAGGGCCAGGGAGGCCTCCGTCCGGCTCCGGCCCAGGGTATCGATGAGGTAGCCCAGGTAGAAGATGGTGACCGCCAAGTGGACGGCTCCCCGCAGAAGGCTCACCAGGAGAACGTTGAGGTACGCCCGCCAGTCATCCCGGTCTTCCCTATCCGGAGCCAAGGGGGTCGCGGCGGGGGAGACGGAGCCAGGGGGTGTGACGAACCCGAGGAAGGCCGCTATGGGGAGCCCTACCAGCAACCACCACCGCATTCCCCCCAGGCCCCACAGGCCCGTGAGGAGCGCCACCACGGCCGGGCCCAGCGCCCATCCCAGGTTGCCGCCGATGCTGAAGGTCGCCATGGCGGTGGCCCTTCGCTCTTCCCCGGACAGGTAGACGGTACGGACCGCCTCCGGGTGGAACAGCGCGCTCCCCAGCGCGATCAGGGCGAGGGCCACGGTGGCGGTGCGCGCGTCGCGGGCGAAGCCCGCGCCTCCGAGCCCTAGGGTGGTCAGGGCCACGCCCGCCGCGGGCATCCACGGTTGGGGTCGCCAGTCCGCCCACAACCCCGCGCCGACCTGCGCCACACCTCCGCCGAGGGAGGCGGCCGTGACAAGGATCCCCGTGAGGGTGTAGGAAAGCGCGAGTTCTGTGCGGAAGTGCTGGACGAGGGCGGGAAGGGCGCCCGCGCCCGCATCCACTGCCGCGTGTCCCACGATGAGGAGGAGCAGAAACCACCCCAGACGTCGCGGGGCCCGAAGAGCCGGGGTGGAGTCGGTGGCGATCGGGCTGGTGGTGTTCACAGCACACCTCGGGAACGACTCCATCATAGCGTCCTTCACACCTTCTTGATCCCCTGGAGGTGTACTCCGGAGGGAGGTGGATCCATGCGGTGGGGAATCCTCGTCCTCGCGGTGGTCCTGACAACCAGCGGGCCCGCTGAGCCTGCCCCGCAGGTCACGGTCTACGCCCGGCGGCTTGAGATCCCCTGGCAGATGGCTTTCGCGCCGGACGGCCGCGCCTTCGTGACGGAACGACCGGGCCGGATCCGGGTGATCCGCGCGGGTCGACTGGAGCCGGATCCCGTGGCCCAGCTCCCGGTGGCCCACGTAGGGGAAGCGGGCCTGCTGGGAATTGCCCTCCACCCGGAATTCCCCCGACAGCCCTACGTCTACGTGTACTACACCTACGAGGCCGGAGGGCTGCGCAACCGCGTGGAGCGCCTGCGGGAGGAGGGCGGCCGGCTCGTGCGGGATCGGGTGATCCTGGACGGCATTCCCGGGGCATTCGTCCACGACGGTGGTCGCCTGCGCTTCGGTCCCGACGGCATGCTGTACGTGGGCACCGGGGACGCCCGCTCGCCCACCCTCGCCCAGGACCGCTCGAGTCTTGCGGGCAAAATCCTGCGCGTGGCGCCGGACGGAGGCATTCCCCGCGACAACCCTTTCCCCGGCTCTCCCGTCTACTCCCTCGGCCACCGCAACGTGCAGGGGCTCGCGTGGCATCCCCGCACCCGCCAGCTCTATGCTACGGAACACGGACCCACGGGAGATGGGGGCTTTGCCCACGATGAGGTGAACCTGATCCGACCGGGAGCCAACTACGGATGGCCGGAGGTCCTGTGTGGGGCCCCACATCCGCCGGGGTTCACCGATGCCGTGGCCTGCAGCGGGAATGAGACATGGGCCCCTTCAGGCGCCGCCTTCTCCTCGCGCGGCGCGTGGCGGGAGGGGCTGCTCGTGGCGAACCTACGCGGTGCACACCTGCGCCTGTTCATCCTGGACGCGGAGGGTACCCGGGTGGTGCGGCAGGAACGGGTGCTGGGGGGATTCGGCCGGCTGCGGGACGTGGTGGAGGGTCCGGACGGCGCCCTGTACGTGCTCACGAGCAACCGGGATGGTCGGGGAAGCCCTGGTCCCGAGGACGACCGGATCCTACGGATTCTTCCCCCCTGAGGGCGCTACTATGGAGCTGGGATGAGCGTGGCCGTCTGCAAGCAGGAGCTCCGCCGGCGCATCACCCGTGCTCGAGTGGCGGAGCCGGATAAGGAGGCCAAGAGCCGGGCCATCCTGGAGAAGGTGTTCCGGCTCCCGCAGTTCCAGCAGGCCCGCACCGTACTCTTCTACGTGGACGCGGGGAGCGAGGTCCGCACCCGTCCCTTCCTCCCCCGGGCCATGGCCATGGGCAAGCGCGTGGCGGTGCCGTACTGCACCCGGGACGAGAGGGGGCAGGACGTGCTCCAGTTGTTCGTGCTCCAGGATCTCGCCGAACTGGAGCCCGGGTCCTTCGGCATCCTGGAGCCGAAGCCCGTCCTGCGCGCCGGGCGGGCTCTGACGGCGCAGGAGGTGGACATGGTCCTGGTGCCGGGCGTTGTGTTCGATCGCCAGGGCGGTCGCCTCGGACATGGCTGGGGTTACTACGACCGGCTGCTGAGCGGCATGCGGCCTGACTGCTGGCTTGTGGGGCTCGCGTACGAGTGCCAGGTGGTGGAGGAGGTCCCCATGGAGCCTCAGGACATCTACCTGGACCTGGTGATCACGGAGCGCACCACCTACGTGGGGCGCAGGTGGCTTGCACGCGCCGGGGGCCGCGCGTGACGGCCTACCTCAGCGGGGGCGTTTCGGAGGCGGGGTAGGGATCGGGAGAAGGAGGACCGCGATCTCCCCGGGCCGCACGAAGCCCAGCTCCTCCCGCGCCATGCGCTCCACCACCTTGGGGTCGTGCAGGCGCTGGATCTCCTCCCGCAGCCGTCGGTTCTGCGCCAGGAGGTTTGCCCGGACGCGTTCCAGGGTGCGCACCTCCCGGTCCAGCCAGTAGGCCCGGGAGGCGGATCGGGCAAGGGAGCCGAGGAGGAACGCCGCCAGGGCGAGGAACACCGCAAACTTCCCGAGTCGGGCGAGGGATGTGGTCCGATGAAACCCGCGGCGTGCCTGCATCCCGTCTGAGGAGAACCTTCGCGAACCTCCCCCGGAATTCCTGCCTCCCTCTCGAACCCACGGACGAGAACCGGTGTTTCACCGGGCGAAGACGGCGCGGCCGGCGTACTGTGCTCGGGATCCGAGCTCCTCCTCGATGCGCAGTAGCTGGTTGTACTTCGCCACCCGCTCCCCGCGGCAGGGGGCACCGGTTTTGATCTGCCCGCACCGCCACGCCACCGCGAGGTCCGCGATGGTGGTATCCTCCGTCTCCCCGGACCGGTGGGAAAGGATGGCGCGGTAGCCGGTCCGGTGTGCGGCCTGTACCGTCTGCTGGGCTTCCGTGAGGGTACCGATCTGGTTGGGCTTGATGAGGATGGCATTCGCACACCGCAACTCCACACCCCTCTGCAACCGGGAGGGATGGGTCGCGAAGAGGTCATCGCCCACCAGCTGCACGCGTCGCGCCAACGCCTCCGTGAGCGCCCGCCACCCTTCCCAGTCGTCCTCCGCGAGAGGATCCTCGATGGAGACGAGGGGGTATCGGCTTAGGAGGCCCTCGTAGTACGCGATCATCTCCTCCGCGGACCGGGCTCGGCCCTCCAGGTGGTAGCGGCCGTCCCGGTACAGCTCCGAGGCCGCGGCATCCAGGGCGAGGGCCACCTCCTCCCCGGCCCGGTAGCCCGAGGCCTCGATGGCCTCCAGCAGGAGATCCAAAGCCTCCGCGGCGGTACGGAGATCCGGGGCAAACCCGCCCTCATCCCCCACGCCCGTATCCAGCCCCCGAGCCTTCAGGAGCTGCCGCAGGTGGTGGTAGACCTCCGTCCCCATCCGCAGGGCATCCCGGAAGCTGGAAGCACCGAGAGGCACGAGCAAAAACTCCTGAAGCTCCAACCGGTTGTCCGCGTGCGCTCCGCCGTTGATGACGTTCAAAAGGGGCACGGGGAGCACGGTGGCATCTTCCCCTCCCAGGTACCGGAAGAGGGGGAGCCCTCGGTATGCGGCCTCCGCCTTGGCCACCGCCAGGGAGGTGGCCACGAGGGCGTTCGCGCCCAGTCGGGATTTGCTGTCCGTTCCGTCCAGGGCGCACAGGAGCCGATCCACGCTCACCTGGTCCGAGGCGTCCTTGCCCACCAGGGCAGGGGCAAGGATCTGCCGCACGTTCTCCACCGCCCGGAGCACTCCCCGTCCCAGGTAGCGGGCGGGGTCGCCATCCCGCAGCTCCAGGGCCTCGTGCGCCCCGGTACTGGCGCCCGAGGGTGCCGCCGCCCTCCCCCGGGCCCCGCCCTCCACCATGACGTCCACCTCCACGGTGGGATTCCCCCGGGAATCCAAGATCTCCCGGGCGGTGAGCCCGATGATCCGCGCCATACCTTACCTCCTACTCCCGAACCACCTCGAGGATCTCCACCAGCCCTCCCGCCTCCGAGGGAGGCACCGGACGCTCGGGGACCTCCCGTACCCGCACCACCACCCTCCGGATTCCGAAGTCGATCTCGATGAGATCGCCGGGACGGACGCGGGAAGCGGGCTTGGCCACGTGCCCGTTCAGGCGGACCCGGAAGTTCGCGCACAGGGCATGGGCCAGGGTACGACGTCGGACGACCCGGCTTTGCTGCAGGAACCGGTCGAGGCGCATCCGCTAGCCCGCGCGCTCCTTGGCCTCCTGCCACAGTCCCAGGAGCTCCGAGAGGGGAAGCTGCTCCATCCGTTGCCCCCTCTCCGCCGCGAGCCGCTCCATGGTCTCGAATCGCCGGATGAACTTCCGGCACGCATCCCGCAGCGCTCCCTCCGCATCGGTCCCGGTGAAGGCCGCCACCTTCACCGCGGCCATGAGCACGTCGCCCACCTCCTCCCGAATGGCCTGAAGGTGGTGCCCCTCCAACGCTTCCCGGAGCTCCCGGACTTCCTCCTCCAGCTTCCCCAGGGCTTCCCGCACGTCCGGCCACTCCCACCCCACCTCCCGCGCCCGCTGGTACAGCTTCTGGGCCCAGAGAAGCGCCGGGAGGGCTGAAGGGACGCCGTCCAGGGCCGGGGTAGCCTCTCCCCGCTCCGCCCGCTTGAGACCCTCCCACCGTTGCATCACCTGCTCCGGGGTGACCACGCCCTCCACCACGCGTCCCGCCGCGTCAGGGAAGACGTGGGGGTGGCGGCGCACCAGCTTGTCGTGCAGATGCGCGACCACGTCATGGACGGTGAAGGATCCCGACTCTGCGGCGATCTGGGCGTGGAACAGCACCTGGAGCAGCAGATCCCCCAGCTCGTCGCGCAGGCGCTCTGGATCTCCCCGCTCGATGGCTTCCAGGACCTCGTAGGCTTCCTCCAGGAGGTAGGGCCGGAGGGAGGCATGCGTCTGCTGACGGTCCCACGGACAGCCTCCCGGTCCCCGCAGCGTCGCCATGACCCGCACCAGATCCTCGAACGTGGGCAGCGCCATCCCGCCGCCTCCTCTGCGCTCCGTTTGATTGTACAGCCAGTCCGCTCATCCCGCGGGCACGCCCGTGGGCTCCTGGCGCCGCAGGCGCGTAAGGCTGTCCAGCACCTCACGGACCCACCGCAGGACCTCCTCCGGTGCGCACCGCACGAGAAGCCCTTCTGGAGTCACTCCCACCCGGCGGCGGTGTTCCAGCCGCACCCAGGTTCTTTCCCGCTCCTCCAGCGGGACCCGGAAGCGGAGCAGCACCCCATCCGGACGCTGCTGGACGGTCCCGATGCCCAAAGCTCGGGCCCTCTCCCGCAGGACCGCGATCTCCACCAGAGCGTGTACGGGCTCGGGAGGCGGGCCGTAGCGATCCTGAAGCTCCTCCCAAAGCTCCGCGGCCTCCTCCGTGGACCGCAGGGCCGCAAGCCGCCGGTAGATGCTGAGCCGTTGGGCTTCCTCCGGGATGTAGTCCGCGGGGAGGTACGCGGAGACCCGCAGATCCACCACCGGATCCGGGATCTCCTCCACGACCCCCCCCCGCAGACGGCGGATGGCCTCTTCCAGCAGACGGGTATACAGCTCGAACCCGACAGCGGCGAGGTGCCCGTGCTGCTCGGGACCTAGGAGATTCCCGGCACCCCGGATCTCCAGATCCCGCATGGCGAGCCGCAGGCCGCTGCCGAGCTCCGTGAACTCCCGCAGGGCCGCCAGGCGCTCCTGGGCTTCCGGGGTCAGCCGGGCACCCCGGGGATACAGGAAGTATGCGTAGGCCTGCCGGTCCGACCGGCCTACCCGGCCCCGCAGTTGGTACAGCTGCGCGAGCCCCAGGGTGTGGGCGTCCTCCACGAGGAGGGTGTTCACGTTGGGCAGGTCGAGTCCGATCTCGATGATGGTGGTGCACACCAGCACGTCGTACCTGCCGCCGAGGAAGTCCAGCATCACCCGCTCCAGCTTCCCCTCCGGCATCTGGCCGTGGGCTACCGCCACCCGTGCCTCCGGCACCAGGGCCTGGATGCGGCGGGCCGCCTGATGAATGGTCTGCACCCGGTTGTGCACCACGTACACCTGCCCTCCCCGCTCCAGTTCCCGGCGGATGGCGTTCTGCACCAGCCCCTCGTCCCACTCCGCCACCGTGGTGCGGATGGGAAGCCGAGCCTCCGGGGGGGTCTCCATCACGGAGAGGTCCCGCAATCCCACCAGGGCCATGTGGAGGGTACGGGGGATGGGGGTGGCGGTGAGGGTGAGGACGTCCACGCTGGCGCGCAGCTGCTTCAGCTTCTCCTTGTGCACCACCCCGAACCGCTGCTCCTCATCGATGATCACGAGTCCCAGGTCGTGGAACCGCACGTCCTTCTGCAACAGCCGGTGGGTGCCGATGACCACATCCACCTCCCCGCTGGCCAGGGCCTCCAGCACCGCCTGGATTTCCTGGCGGGGCCGGAACCGGCTCAAGAGCTCCACCCGGATGGGATAGGGCTGGAAGCGGCTCCGGAACACGTGGTAGTGCTGTTGCGCAAGCAGGGTGGTGGGCGCCAGGACCGCCACCTGCTTTCCGTCCATCACTGCCTTGAAGGCAGCCCGAACCGCCACCTCCGTCTTCCCGTAGCCCACGTCCCCCGCCACCAGCCGGTCCATGGGCCGCGGGGACTCCATGTCCCGCTTCACGTCCTCAATGGCCTTCCGCTGGTCCGGGGTCTCCTCGTACTCGAAGGCGGCCTCCATCTCCCGCTGCCAAGGAGTGTCCGGGGAGAAGGCGTGGCCCCGAACGGTCTCCCGCCGGGCGTAGAGCTCCAGGAGCTCCCGGGCGATCTGCTGGGTGGCCTCCCTAACCCGCCGCTTCTCCCGCTCCCAGTCCCCGGTTCCCAGCCGGTGGATCTTCGGCTCGATCCCCTCCACCCCCACATACCGCTGCACCAAGTTCACCTGGTCCGTGGGCACATATAGGGCGTCCCCTTCCGCGTACTCCAGGTACAGGTAGTCACGGGTCGCTCCGTCCACGGTCTTGCGCACCATCCCTCGGAACCGGCCGATCCCATGGTGGACGTGCACCACCAGGTCTCCAGCTTGGAGATCGGCCCAGGATCGTAGCCGGCCCCCCTCCACCGCCCGGCGGAACCGGCGCCGCCGGCGCCGCCACCCCAGCACCTCCGCGTCCGTGACCACCACCAGGCGCAGATCCTCGATGCGGAACCCGTTCGAGAGGGAGGCGGAGACCACCACAACTCGCCCCGGCTCCGGCACCTGAACCAGATCCTCGGCCAGGCCGGCCGGAAAGCCCTGGTCTGCGAGGATCTCCACCAGGCGGTGGGCCTGGGCGCTGGCCACCACCACCCGGTAGCCGGCCTGCCGCCACCGCTGAAGCTCCTGAGCCAGCATGCTCACCTGCCCCGCAAAGGGATCCACGCTTCCGCACTCCAGCCGTACTCCGGGCCAGTCCTCCGGAGGGGCCGTAAATCCGCTGAGGACGACGGCCCGCAGACGCGAGAGGGAACGCTGGATCCTTGCCCATCCGAAGACTCCCTCCGCGGTCCGGCGCTCCAGTTCCAGCGGTTCGTCCAGGACCACCAGGGAGCCGTCAGGGAGTAGGTCCACCACGCACACCTCTCCCTCGGGTTCCCGCGCAGGAGGGATCTCCACGGAGGGGAGTTTCCGCTCGGACCGCTGGGTCTGTGGATCGAAGCACCGGATGGACTCCACCACATCCCCGAACCACTCCACCCGAAGCGGACGGTCCGCATCAGGGGGGTAGACATCCAGGATCCCGCCCCGGACCGCAAAGGTCCCAGGACGACTCACCAGCGCCTCCCGCTCGTAGCCACCCGCGGCGCAGAACTCCGCGATGGCTTCGAGAGGGACGCGCTCGCCCTCCCGCAGGCACACCTGGGAGGAGCGGAGGCGTTCCGGGGAAGGCACGGGAGCCGTCACGGCCCGGACAGGGGCTAGGAGCGCCGTCGGCCGGCCCTCCGCGAGGTTCCGAAGCGCCCTCAGACGTTCCCCCACGGTCTGAGGTCCTGCCTCCTCCGCTTCCAGGGGCGGAAGCAGCCGGAGGAACGGTTCGAGTTCCGGAGCAAAGCCCAGGAGGTCATCCGCCAGGCGATCCGCGGCATCCTGGCCGGGTACGAGCAGGAGCACGGATCCGCGACCCTCCAGCACCTCCTCGCGCACGCACGCAACGAGCACCAAAGCCTTCTGAGACCCCACGGGCCCGGTGATCCATACCCTCCCCCTCTCCCGCAGCGTGCCGCGCGCGGCTGCGTACGGGGACCACGTGGCGATGAGCGAAGGGAGTGCGCGGAGTGGCATCCTCGTCCGCGTGTATCACTCTACCACGGCCAGGCCTTACTCCCCTAAGACCAGTACCGTGGAGGGCCCTGACTCCTGGCCCGCGGGATTCACGGCCACGGCCACCAGGGCAAGGCGGCTGCCCCGGAAAAGGACCGGGAACCGAAAGGCCATCTCCCACCGGCCTGTGGGGTCCGCGAGGATCTCTCCCTCCCCGAGCCGGATGTGCAGGGGCGTGGTGCCGGTCGTGGACTCGGAGAAGAGGGCCACCCGCACCCGTTCCCCCGGTGCGGTCCGTCCCCGCACCAGGAGAGGACTCTGCACCCGCTCCCCTCCCCGGGGTCGCTCCACCAGGGGTGGGGCGGGAGGCCGGGCGGCGAGGATCACGCCCGCGGTGGTGGCCCGTACCAGCCCCCCTCCCGGTCGGACGAAGGTGACTCGAATCCGACCGTTCCAGAGGCTATCTCCCGGCCGCACCGTATATGCCCCCTCATAGCGCCCGGGCTCCACCTCCCGCATGGGCACGTCCTCCACCACCCCTTCTATGGTGAACCTTGCCTGCCCTCCCGTCTCCCCAAGGGCCCACACGGTCAGCGCCTCCCCTGCCCGGAGAGGGCGAGGAGGTTCGAAGGCCACCGCCCGGATGGCTTGCCCTCGGGTCCGGATGAAGAAGGACCATCGGTGCTCGATGGTGTTCCGCGCCCGATCCACCACCCGCACCCGGACCTCTGCCGGACCCTCCGGCAAGGGTCCGGGGGGCACAAACCCGAGGATACCGGTCTCCGAAACCGCCTCCTGGAGAACCTCCCCGGCCCGCAGGGAAAGGCGCAGCTCCCGCACGCCGGATCCCGGGCCATCGTCCGCCACCACCAGGAGGTTCGGGCGCTGGTTTGCCAGGAGCACCCCGCCCGGAGGAATCGTGGCCACCAGTCGGGGAGGGGTGGGATCGAAGGTCACGGGGGGTGCAGCCTGGATCACAGCACTGGACGCGGCTCCTACCGCGAGCCGGCCGAAGACCGGGGCGTTGGTGAGGTCGTCCCGACGGCGTACGGTGTACGTCCCCACATACTCCCCGGGGGAGCGCTCCACCATGCTTGCCCCCTGGACCACATCCCCCAGAAAGAAGCGGGCCCGCCCTCCGGGAGTTCCGCGGAGGACCACCGTGAGGATCTCCCCCGCCCCCAGGGGCCTGCGGGCATCGTGGGTGAGGTCCACCGCTACGGGGGGTGGACTCGCGGGCAGATCCTTCGGGAGCTGCCCGTATCCCGGGGCCGGAGGCCGGGACCGGGTGTTGATGACCACCGTCCGGCCCGCCTCGTCCCACTCCACCACCGTTCCCAGGGCCTCGCTCACGAACCGGAGGGGCACCATGATCCGCCCCCGGACAACCATGGCGGGAACGTCTAGGGGGGTGGGGCGACCGTTCACCCACGCCACCGTGCTCCCCACCACCAGCCGCACCACCACGCTTCCCCGACGGATGTGCACCGTACGCGTGGCCTCCTCGAACCACACCCTCGCTCCCAGGTGCTCGAAGATCTCCCGGACGGGCACCAGCACACGGCCCGCCACCTCCACGGGGGGGACCTCCACGGCGAGGCGCTCCCCGTCCACCAGCACCCGGATCTCCGGAGCCGCGGCCTGTGCCAGGAGAAGCGCGGCGAGGGGAAGGAACACCCACGCGCGGTGCATCCTCACGGATCCGTCAGGATCTCTTCCCAAATCCGCTCCACCTGCTCGCGGGTCCGGTGTAAAGGTCCCTCGTTGTCCACCACCCATCGGGCCCTGGGAAGTTTTTCCTCCAGGGGCACCTGAGCCCGAAGCCGTGCCTCCGCCTCCACCTCGCTCAGGCCGTCCCGGCTCATGAGGCGCCGCAGCCGGGTGGCGGGCGTGGCGTAGACCACGATGGCGTCCAGCTGCTCAAACTCCGGGAGGGGCACGTCGAAGAGCAGGGGGAGGTCTACCACCACCACGGTCTGGGGCCTGGAGGCCGAGATCTCCCGCAGCCGCTCCCGGAGCCGGCCCAGGATACGGGGATGCATGATGGCGTTGAGCCGGCGGCGGGCCTCCGGGTCTGAGAAGATCAGACCCGCCAGCCTGCGGCGGTCGAGCCGACCGTCCGGAGTGAGGAAGTCCCCCCCGAAGGCCTCCACGATCTCGTCGAGGGCGGGCTGACCAGGCTCCACCACCTCCCGCGCGGCCTCGTCCGCATCCAGTACCTCCGCGCCGAGCGTCCGCAGCATGCGGGCCACCGTGCTCTTCCCGCTTGCCACCCCTCCGGTGAGGGTCACCACCTTCACGGAGCCTCTCCGGGTTCCTCCGGCTCCACCTGCAGCTCGTAGTGCAACAGGCGCTGGGCGGCCCCGTCGAAGTGAAAGCGGCCCCGGAACCTCCGGCCCGCCAGCAGGTGCGGAAGCCACAGCCGGTCATCCGGCCACATCTCGTCGTAAGGGAGCTGGTGCACGGGGAACCACCGCGGCTCCCCCTCATCCCCGGCCCGGGGTTCTCCCACATAGGTGTCCGTCCAGAACACGTCCACGATCCAGTCCACAAGCGTCCCTTCCTCGAAGGTGAAGTGCAGCACGCCCTGGTGCTGGAGGCCCTCCACGCGGAGGCCCGTTTCCTCGTACGTCTCCCGCACCGCGGCCTCCCGGGGGTCCTCCCCGGGCAGGACTTTTCCGCCGGGCGCGTTCCACTTCCCCTCTCCCCACAGCCCCGCGGCCTTCCGGAGGAGGAGGACTTCCCCGTCCCGGAGGATGTAGCACAGCACCGCGCGGATGCTCATAGGGGATCCAAATCCCGCCAGTTCGGTCCCGCTTTGACCCCCACCTCCACGGGGACGTCCAGGGCCATGGCGTCCCGCATGGCCTCCCGCACGGCCCTGCCCAGCTCCCGCACCTGGTTCCCAGGGGTTTCGAAGACCAGCTCGTCGTGCACCTGGAGGATCATGTGGCTATGGGGAAAGCGGGGCAAGACCTCCCGGTGGATCCGGATCATGGCCATCTTGATGAGGTCCGCCTGAGAGCCCTGGATGGGTGTGTTCCATGCGGCCCGCTCCGCGGCTTCCCGCACGGAGCGGTTGCGGCTGTGCAGATCCGGCAGGTACCGGCGCCGGCCCAGCAGGGTGGTCACGTACCCCTTCCGGCGGGCCTCCGCCACGGTGCGCTCCAGGTACGCTTTCACGCCCGGGAAGGTATCGAAGTAGCGCTGGATGTAGCGCTCCGCCTCCGCGGGGGTGCAGCCGATCCGCTGCGCGAGACCATAAGGGCTGATGCCATAGACGATCCCGTAGTTGATCACCTTCGCCACCCGCCGGTGCTCCGGCGTGAGCTGCTCGGGGGGCAGACCGAAGACCTCGCTGGCGACCTCCGCGTGGATGTCCCGGCCTGCCCGGAACACCTCCTGCAGGACCGCATCGCCTGAGACGTGGGCGAGGATGCGCAGCTCGATCTGGTTGTAGTCCGCGGAAAGCAGGACTTTCCCCGGCTCCGCGATGAAGGCCCTGCGGATCCTCCGCCCCTCCTCTGTCCGGACGGGAATGTTCTGGAGGTTGGGGTCCTGGGAGCTGAGGCGGCCCGTGGCAGTCCCCGTCTGGTTAAAGGTGGTGTGCACCCGACCCGTCCGTGGGTTCACCAGCTTCGGGAGCACCTCCACGTACGTGGACAGGAGCTTAAAGAGCTCCCGGTACTCCAGGATCTTCGCCACGACCTCGTGGTGGGGCGCCAGGGCCTCCAGCACCTCCGCGTCCGTGGAGTATCCGGTTTTCGTGCGTTTCAGACGCGGAAGCCCCAGCTTCTCGAAGAGCACGAACCCGAGCTGCTTGGGCGAGCTCAGGTTGAACTCCATGCCCACCAGGGCATAGATCTCCGCCGCCAGATCCCGCAGCCGCGCCCGGAATGCCTCGCCCAGGACCTGGAGGTAGGGCACGTCCACCGCTACCCCCACCAGTTCCATCTCCGCCAGGACCGCCACGAGGGGGAGTTCGATCTCCCAGTAGATCCGTTCCACCTCCCGCTCCCGCATGGCCTGCAGCAGGGGAGGGAAAAGACGCTGGAGCACGTCCGCTTCCTCGCACACCCGCCGCCACCGATCCCCGAGCGGCAGATCTGCGGCCCCGTCTTCCGCAAGCCGCCACCGGATCTGCTCCCATGCCACGGTGCGGAGGTCGTGCGCACGCCGGCTGGGGTTGAGCACGTAGGAGGCAAGTCCCACATCGAAGGCAAAGCCTTGAGGCCGCAGCCCCATGCGCCGCAGGCGCACGAGGTCGGACTTCGCATCCGCGCTGATCTTGCGGACCTCCCCCTCCAGCACCGCGGCAACCCCCGCGGGAATCGCCTTCCCCACGGGCACGTACGTGGCCTCCCCGGCCTGCACGGAGAGGGCCACGCCTGCCACCGCGCCCTCCAGGGGCTTCTCGGTTCCGTCCAGGATCACCGCCACCCACTCCGCGGGCCGTGGAGCCCAGTCCGGGGCCTGGGTGTAGCGGCCCGCGGAGTGATGGACGGGGGTCAGCCCCAGGCGCTCCAGGAGGCTTTTGAACTCCAGCTCCGCAAAGACCTCGGCCACCTCCTGGGGGTCGTACGGCCGCACCCGCAGGTCCTCCCAATCCAGCCGCAGAGGGACATCCCGCACGAGGCGCGCGAGCTGCTTGCTGTGCAGGATCTGCTCCCGAGCCTGTCCGAGACGGGCCCGGAGGCTCGGGGGAAGCGCATCGAGGTGTTCCAGAAGCTCCTCCACCCCTCCGAACTGCTGCAACAACCGCGCCGCGGTCACCTCCCCCACTCCGGGGACCCCGGGCAGGTTGTCCGAGGGATCCCCGCACAGGGCCTTCAGATCCGCCAGCTGGGCGGGCTGAACCCCGAACCGTTCCCGCACCCGGGCTACGTCGTAGACCGTGGTCTCCGTGAGGCCGCGGCTGGTGACCATCACCTTTGTCCGGTCCGTGACCACCTGCAGGAGGTCCAGGTCCCCCGTGACCACCAGGACCTCGAATCCCGCGGCCTCTGCGCGGTACGCCAGGGTAGCGATCACATCGTCCGCCTCGTATCCCTCCACCTCGAACACGGGCACGCGGAAGGTCTCGCACACCCGCCGGACGGAGCGGATCTGCGGCCGCAGGTCGTCCGGCATCTGGGGTCGGGTAGCCTTGTAGGGGCGGTAGGTGGCGTGCCGGAAGGTGGGGACGGGACGGTCGAAGGCCACCGCAAGGTGGGTAGGGCGCTCATCCTCCAGGACCTTGAGGAGCATGGTGGTAAAGCCGTACACGGCGTTGGTCGGGCGGCCATCGCGGGTGGTGAGGTAGGGGAGGGCATAGAAGGCCCGGTATACGAGGCCGCTGGCGTCCAGTACGACCAGCCTCAACCTCACTCCTCCCACACGCTCCCGGGGCCCAGAAGCTGCTCCAGCTCCTCCCGGAACGCCCCGTCCCTGGGAACCCCCTGTCGGAGACGGTGGATGCTCTCGCCCCGCACGGTGAGGACGTGCGCGTAGGCCGGCCGCGGGCCCGGGCGGCCGGCCAGGAATTCCACCAGCTGCAGCAGCTCCTCCGCACTGGCGATGCGGATGTGGAGGGTCCGCGGACCCTCCGAGGGGCCGTTGGCCCCCGGATTGCCCTCCACGGGCAGCACCTCCTCCGCCAGCACCCGAGCCCGCCCCTCCTGGATTTCCACCCGGCCCCGCACCACCACCACCGCTTCCGGCCGCAGGACCTCCCGGTACCGCTCGTAGGTCTTGGGCCACACCACGACCTCCGCGGAACTCGTGAGGTCCTCCAGGACCGCCTGGGCCCAGCGACTGCCGGTGGCCCGGGAGATTTTCTCCCGCACGCCCGTGAGCATCCCCCCGCACACCACAACTTCCCCATCCGCCAGGCTCCCCAGCTCCGCGAGGCGGTGGCGCACGTAGCGATCCAGCAGGGGCTGCCAACTGCGGAGGGGATGGTCCGTGAGGTACAGCCCCAGAGTCTCCCGCTCCATGCTCAGCAGCTGTGGACGGTCAAAGGGGGCTACCTCCGGCAGCGGGGGGACTTCCTCCTCTCCAAAGGCGAACAGCCCTGTCTGGCTGGGCTTCGCCCGCTGCCTACGGCTGCCGTACTCCAGGGCGCTGTCGAGGGCTGCCAGCAGCCGCGCCCGGTCCCCCAGGGAATCGAAGGCGCCGGCCTTGATGAGGCTCTCCACCACCCGTCGGGTTACCAGGCGCCCGTCCACGCGGGCACAGAAATCGAACAGGGAGCGGAAGGGGCCCGCGGCCCGTACCTGGACGATGTGCTCCGTGGCGGTGCCGCCCACGTTCTTGATGGAGCCAAGGCCGAACCGGATGGTGCGGTCGTCCACCACGGTGAAGTCCACATCGCTCTGGTTGATGTCCGGCGGCAGAACCTCCATTCCCATGCGCCGGCACTCCTCCACGTCCAGGGCGATGCGTTCCAGATTGCCGCTGTCCGCGCTGAGGACCGCGGTCATGTACTCCGCGGGGTAGTTGGCCTTGAGGTAGGCGGTGTAGTACGCGATGAGCCCGTAGCAGGCCGCGTGGGCTCGATTGAATCCGTAGCGGGCAAAGGGCTCGAACTGCTCGAACACCTTATCCACGATCTCCTTGGGGATCCCCCGCTCCCGGGCCCCCCGTTCGAACTTCTCCCGCTGGGCGAGGAGCTTGTCCTTGATCTTCTTGCGGATGGCGTAGCACAGCACATCCGCCTCCGCCAGGGTGTAGCCTGCCATCGCCTGGGCCACCGTCATTACATCCTCCTGGTACACCAGGACCCCATAGGTCTCCCGCAGCACGGGCTCCAGCACGGGGTGGAGGTAGGTTACGGGTTCCCGCCCGTGCTTGCGGCGGATGTAGACGGGGATGTTGGCCATGGGACCGGGGCGGAACAGGGCCACCATGGCCATGATGTCCTGGATACTGCTGGGGCGCAGCTCCTGCAGGTAACGACGCATTCCTGCGGACTCCAGCTGGAACACTCCTACCGTCTCCCCCCGGCTCAGGAGCTCATAGGTTCTCGCATCGTCGAGGGGAATCTTCTGGAGATCGAGGCGCACACCCCGGCGCCGCTCGATGATCCGGAGGGCTGTGTCCAGGATGGTAAGGTTGGTCAGGCCCAGGAAGTCAAACTTTACAAGGCCGATGTCTGCGACACTCGTCATGTCGTACTGGGTCATGATGGCGCCGTCCCTGCCCCGGGTGAGGGGGACGTGGTCCGTGAGGGGATCCCGGGAGATGATGACGCCCGCCGCGTGCGTGCTGGCGTTCCGGGCCACCCCCTCCAGCTTCTTAGCCAGATCCAGCAGCCGAGCTACCCGTGGATCCTCCTGTCCGAGCCGACGCAGCTCCGGGTCCTGCTCCAGGGCCTGCTCCAGGGTGAGGTGCGGGGGGACACGCTTGGCGATGCGGTCCACCTCCCCGTAGTTCATCCCCAGCACCCGGCCCACATCCCGCACCGCCTGTCGGGCTTTCATGGTGCCGAAGGTGATGATGTGGGCCACCCGGTCCGACCCGTACTTCTCCATCACGTACCGGATGACCTCGTCCCGGCGGGTATCCATGAAATCCACATCGATGTCCGGAAGGGTGTACCGTTCCAGGTTCAGGAAGCGGTCGAAGGGCAGCCGGTAGGCGATCGGGTCCACGTCCGTGACCCCGCACGCGTACAGCACCAGGGATCCTGCCGCGGATCCCCGTACGGTGGTGAGGATGCCGTTCCGACGGGCAAAGTTCACGAAGTCCTGCACGATGAGGAAATAGGGGGCGTATCCCATCTTCTCGATGACGCTCAGCTCGTACTCCAGCCGCTCCCGGATTTCCGGGGTGATCTGGGGGTACAGGCGCCGGAGTCCTTCCTCGCACAGGTACCGGAGGTACGATTGAGGGGTGAAGCCTTCCGGGACAGGGAAGTCCGGGAGCTTGGGCACGTTCAGCTCGATCTCCACCGAGCACCGCTCCGCGATCTCCAGGGTGCTCTGCAGGGCCTCCGGAAGGTCCGGGAAGGCCTCGCGCATCTCCTCCGGGCTCTTCAGGTAGAAGGCAGGGACATCCCCCATGCGGGGGCGGTCGGCATCCTGCAGGGTCTTGTTCATCTGGATGCACATGAGGACGTCCTGGGCCTCCGCGTCCTCCGGCATCACGTAGTGCACGTCGTTGGTGGCCACAAGCCGCAGCTTCAGATCCCGTGCGATGCGTATGAGATCCGGCAGGATGCGGTGCTGCTCCGCCAACCCCTGGTTCTGCACCTCGATGTAGAAGTTCCCGGGGCCAAATAGATCCCGGTAGGTGGCCGCGAGTTCCCGGGCTGCCCGGTAATCTCCCTGCAACAGCTTCTGCGGGATCTCCGCCTGCAGACACCCCGAGAGCCCGATGAGGCCCTTGCGGTACTGGCTCAGCAGCTCCCGATCGATCCGGGGGCGGTAGTAGAAGCCCTCCAGATGCGCCCGGGTCACCAGCTGAATCAGGTTGCGATATCCCTCGTTGTCCTCCGCCAGAAGGGTCAGGTGGAAGCTGCTGGCGTCGAGTTTCGGATCCCGATCCGTGTACCGCCGGGGCGCCACATAAGCCTCCACCCCCAGGATGGGCTTGATTCCCAGCTCCTTCGCGGTCCTGTAGAACTCAATGGCCCCGTAGAGGGCTCCGTGGTCCGTGAGGGCCAGGGCTGGCATTCCCAGTTCCCGGCATCGGTGCAGGAGCGGTGCGATCCGGCTGTGCCCGTCGAGGAGGGAGTACTCGCTGTGCACGTGGAGGTGGACGAACGCGGACATCCTGGCCCCCCCTCCTTTTTTCGCTCATCCTGATATTGTAGTGTAGCCACCCTGCCCCCGGACGTCCCCGACCCAGGCGCACCGGCTCTGGAGATCCCGGGCACGCAATCCAGGACCCCGGCCCGGCTGATCGCCGCGGAGAGCGGCAATCCGGCGGCGATGGACTTGCCCACCACCAGCGGATCGGGCTCCACCCCGAAGTGCTCCACGGCCCACAGGCGGCCCGTGCGCCTCAACCCCGTCTGGAGCTCGTCCACCGTGGGGGTGACCGGATGGGCCCGTTCCAGAAACCGTCGCACTCCGGGGGCCGGGAAGTGGGCTCCGGATCGAGGCACGGGGCATGGAACCCTCCGCAGGACCCTCAGGCGGGCAGGCGTTCGAGCTCCTCCCGGAGGATGCGGTTCACGAGGGCAGGGTTGGCACGTCCCCCCGTCCGCTTCATGACCTGTCCCACCAGGAACCCAATGGCCCGTTCCTTGCCCTTGCGGAAGTCCTGCACGGGCGCGGGATAGTCCGCGAGCACGGCCCGCACCACCTCCCGCAGGGCCTCCTCGTCGCTGATCTGCACCAACCCCCGTTCCTGCACCATCTCCCCGGGACGTTTCCCACTCCCGAGCACCTCGGGAAGGATCTCCTTGGCGATGCGACCGGAGATCACGCCCTCCTCGACGAGCCGAACCAACTCTGCAAGATGCAGGGGGGTGATGGGAAGGTCTTCCAGCTCCAGGTTGTGCTCATTGAGGTAGCCCGCCACATCTCCCACCAGCCAATTGGCGATCGCCCGGGGACTTGGGTGCAGCCGCACCGCCTCCTCGAAGAAGTCCGCCTGGAACCGGGTGGAGACCAGGAGCTCCGCCTCGTATCGGCTGAACCCGTACACGCGCATGAGTCGGTCGCGGCGGGCATCCGGGAGCTCCGGGAGGGCTTCGCGCACCTGCTCGATCCACGCGGGGGTAATCTCCAGGGGTACGAGGTCTGGCTCCGGAAAGTACCGGTAATCCTCCGCCTCCTCCTTGGTCCGGGAGGAGAAGGTGAATCCCCCCCGCTCGTCCCAGTGCCGGGTCTCCTGCACCACCGCTTCCCCCCGCTGCAGCAGGGTCCGTTGCCGCTCGATCTCGTACTGCAACGCCCGCTCCACCGCCCGGATGGAGTTCATGTTCTTCACCTCCGTGCGGGTGCCGAGGGGGTCTCCGGGCCGCCGGAGGGAGACGTTGGCGTCGCACCGCAGGGTGCCCTCCTCCATGCGGCCGGAGCTCACCTCCGCGTACTGGAGGATCTGCCGGAGCTTGAGCAGAAACGCCCGGGCTTCCTGAGGGGAGCGGAGATCCGGATAGGTGACGATCTCCATGAGGGGCACACCGGATCGGTTGTAGTCCACCAGGCTGTAGTCCGCGCCCTCCGGATGCACGAGCCGGCCCGTGTCCTCCTCCAGGTGTACCCGTCGGATCCCGACGCGGCGGAGCTCGCCTCCCACGTCAATCTCCAGATACCCGTCCGTGGCGAGGGGGGGGTGGTCGAGGTACTGGTACTGGGAAATCTGGTAGTTCTTGGGGAGGTCCGGATAGTAGTAGTTCTTGCGGTGGAACTGGGACCTGGGGTGGATGGTGCAGTGAAGGGCCAGGGCCGTGCGCAGCCCGAGCTCTATCGCCTTCCGGTTGATTACCGGGAGGGCGCCGGGAAGGCCCAGACACGTAGGGCACGTCTGCGTGTTGGGCGGAGCCCCGAACCGGGTACTGCACCCGCAGAACATCTTGGACTCCGTCCGCAGCTGCACGTGGATCTCGAGTCCGATGACCGCCTCGTAGTCCGTCACCGTTCCTCCTCCCCAATCCTCGGGCGCACCGCGGTCTTCCCAGCAACCTGCTCGTACGTGTACGCAACCCGCAGAAGCGTCTCCTCGTCGAAGGCGCGGCCGATGAGCTGCATCCCCATGGGCAGCCCTTCCCAGAATCCACAGGGGATCGCGATGGCCGGCAGCCCTGCCAGATTCACGGGCAGGGTATAGATGTCCACCAAGTACATCTGGAGGGGGTCCTCCAGCCGCTCGCCCAGGCGGAATCCGGGCGTGGGTGAAACGGGGGTGACGAGGAGATCCACCCGCTCGAAGCACCGCTCGAAGTCCCGCCGGACCATGGTCCGCACCTGCTGGGCCTTGCGGTAGAAGCCCTCGTAGTAGCCCGCGGAGAGCGCGAACGTGCCCAGCATGATCCGGCGCTTCGCCTCCGGACCGAACCCCTCGGCCCGGGTTCGGGTGTAGAGGGTGTAGAGATCGGAGGCGCGGGGGGAGCGGTACCCGTAGGCCACGCCGTCGTAACGGGCCAGGTTGCTGCTCACCTCCGCGCACGCGATGAGGTAGTAGGCGGGGAGGGCATACTCCAGGGTCGGGAGGCGCACCTCCTCCACCACCGCACCCTCCCGCTCCAGCACCCGCACCGCCCCCTGCACCGCTTCCCGCACCGCGGAGCGCAGTCCCTCCCCAAAGGCCTCCCGGGGGATTCCGATCCGCACCCCCTGCACCCCGGGCCGGAGGGAGGAGAGGTAGTCCGGCACCGGGACCTCCACGGAGGTAGTGTCCATGGGGTCCTTGCCCGCAATGACCTGCAGCAGCAGGGCGCAGTCCCGCACATCCCGGGCGATGGGCCCGATCTGGTCCAGGGAGCTGGCGTACGCCACGAGCCCGTACCGGGACACGCGGCCGTAGGTGGGCTTGAGCCCCACAACTCCGCACAGGGCCGCGGGAAGCCGCACAGATCCGCCCGTGTCCGATCCGAGTGCTCCCAGGGCGCTGCGGGCCGCAACCGCGGCCGCAGACCCCCCACTGGATCCTCCGGGCACGTATTCCGGGTTCCAGGGGTTGCGGGTGGCGAAAAAGGCGGAGTGCTCTGTGCTGCTGCCCATGGCGAACTCATCCAGGTTGGTCTTGCCGAGCACCACCGCCCCCGCCTCCACCAGCCGTCGCACCGCGGTGGCATCGTAGGGAGGGACGAAGTTCTCCAGGATCCGGCTTCCACATGTGGTACGCACCCCGCGGGTGCAGAGGTTGTCCTTGAGGGCCACGGGGAAGCCCACGAGGGGCGGTAGCTCTTCGCCCCGCCGGATCCGCTCGTCCCACATCCGGGCCTGGGCCCTGGCCAGATCCGCGGTCACGGTGAGGTACGCCCGCACGACTCCGTCCGTGCGCTCGATGCGGTCCAGGTACATCTCCACCACTTCCCGTACGGAGAGGTCGCGGCCGAGGCGCGGGCGCAGGGCGTGGTAGGGAAGTTCCAGGAGGTCCGTCATGGCTCCGGCTCCAGCACTCTCGGGACCACGAAGTACCCTTCCCGGGTCTGCGGGGCCATGGCCAGAACCTCCTCCAGGGGCAGGGAGGGTGCCACCACGTCCTCCCGGAAGACGTTGGTCGCGGGGATGGGGTGAGCAGTGGTCTCCACCCCTTCCGTGGGGAGCTCCGAAAGCCGGCCGAAGTACTCCAGGATGGTGTTGAGCTGAAGCCGGTAGCGCTCCAGCTCCTCCTCTGTGAGTTCCAGCCGGCTCAGTCGGGCGATGTGGGCGACAAGTTCCCGATCGATCCGCACGGTCGTCCTCCTCTCCGGGGGGCCGTGCGTATGGTACCACGAAGGAACGCGGGCCTCACCCGTCCCCGAAGTGCTCCCGCAGACACCGCTCCACTTCCGGGACGATGGCGCCCCAGTCCGCCTCCGGATCCCGGGTCACGGTGACGAAGTCCCGGAGCAGGAACACCATCCGCACCCCGGGGATGGCGAGGAGTCGGGCAGCAAGGGGGTCATCTTGAGCTTGCTCTGGAGAGGTGTACGTGCGGCTCCGCCCTTCCGTCACCCACCGGTCCAGGGTGAACTTCAGGGCGTGCACGTTGGGGGTGGGCTGGACCTCGATCCGCATCACCGGCCTCCTACCGCTTCGGATGTAGGGACGCCCAGGGTGACCCGCCGGCGACGGACGGAGGAACTGGGGATCCCCAGTTCCTCCCGGTACTTCGCCACCGTCCGGCGGGCCACGTGGACTCCCTCCCGCCGCAGGAGGGCCGAGATCTTTTGGTCCGTAAGGGGATGTCGGGGGTCCTCCTGGGCCACCAGCTGCCGGATGCGCTCCTTGATAGGCCGGCGGGGCTCGAAGAACACGTGGCTCGAGACGATGCGACCGTCAGGGAGCTGCACGTACTTCCCGTCCAGGGCCCGGCTCACCGTGCTTTCGCTGATGCCAAGCCGCGCGGCCACCCCTGCCAGGGTGAGGGGCTTGAGGAACCGTGGGCCCCGATCCAGGAATTCCCGCTGCACCGCCACGATCACCTCGAAGATCTTCCGCAGGGTCCAGTTTCGGCGCTTAATGGTCTCGATGAAGAGCTTGGCCCGGTTCACGTGGTCCCGGATGTGCTCCTGGGCGTGTGGCGCAAATGCCTGGGGCTCCTCCCGCGCCTGCCGGTACAGGTCCCGGTAGAGGGGATTCAACCGGAGCCCCATGGTGGGCGAACCCGCCACCTCCACCGCGTAGCCTCGGGGCGTGCGCACGATGATCACGTCCGGCCGGGGGACTTCCTCCGGACGCCGGCGGCCGCCCCCTTCTCGCTCCACCTCGTACCGGTCCGCGGGATACGGGTAGCACGAGGTACAGAGGTAGGCGTGGGCCCGCCGGACCTCCTGGGAGGTGCACCCCAATCGCCGGGCGATCTTGCCGTACTGCCCCCGGGCCAGCTCCACAAGACCCTCCGCCTCAATCACCCGCCGGGCCAGGAGGTTCTCCCGCGTGGGCTCCAGGGCCCGCAGCTGCAGCAGCAGGCACTCCTCCACGGATCGAGCTCCTACCCCGGGGGGATCGAACCCTTGGATCACTCCCAGCACCTCCTCCACCACCCGCCGGGAAACCCGGAACCGCACGGCCACCTCCCCCAGATCCGCTTGGAGATATCCGCGCTCGTCGATGGAGCCCACCAGGAACTCCCCGATCTCCCGGCGCCTGCCCTGCAGCCGCTGGGCATGGAGCTGCAGGAGGAGGTGTTCGTGGAGGGAGACCTCCGCGGGGAGAAGCGTCAGCGGATCGAAGTCTTCCTCACCCTCCGTCCTCGGAGCGGTGGGGATCGGGTCCTCCGAAAGCAGCTCGCCGAGGAGGTGCCCGCAGTTGCCGCACAGCACGCCCCCGAGTTCCATTCCACACCGGGGGCAGAGGGTGTTCTCCCGCTCCAGGGCGGGGTTGTTGTCCAGCTCTGCCTCGATGCGGGCCTCGAGCGCCTGCAAGGGCAGCACCAGGATGGCGTTTACCGCCATGAGCTTGGGGACCATGCGGAGCTGAGGGAGGGGGCGGAGTGCCACCGTCTGCTCGATCTTCATGGCTCCGGGTCTCCCACGAGATGCTCTTCCAGGCGGTGCTCCCCGACCTTCCGGCGCAGGGCGGGAACGCCGATTCCCAACAGGGCCGCAGCCCTTGCCAGGTCTCCTCTGGCCTCCTCCAGGGCGTGGAGGATGTGCCGTCGTTCTACCTCCGCCAGGGTTGGGAAACGATCCTCTTCCTCCTCCTGTAGCCACAGATCCTGCGCGGTGATCTCTTCTCCCGTACAGAGAATCACCGCCCGCTCGATGCAGAACTCCAGCTCCCGTACGTTGCCGGGCCAGGGGTAGCGCCGCAGCTTACGCTGGGCCTGTGGGCTGAAGCCCCGGACGTTCTTCCGGTAGCGCTCCCGGTAGCGTTCCAGGAAGTGCTGGGCCAGGATGGGGATGTCCTCCAGCCGCTCCCGCAAGGGGGGCAGATGGATGGGGATCACGCTGAGCCGGTAGAAGAGGTCCTCCCGGAAGCTTCCCTCCCGGATGGCCTGCCGCAGATCCCGGTTGGTGGCCGCGATCACCCGGACGTCCACCTTAATGGGGCGGTTCCCGCCCACCCGCTCGATGGTCCGCTCCTGCAGCACCCGCAGGAGCTTCACCTGCATGGCGGGGCTCATGTCCCCCACCTCATCGAGGAAGATCGTGCCGCCCGAGGCGGCCTCGAACTTCCCGACACGACTCTGGATGGCCCCGGTGTAAGCACCCTTCTCATGGCCGAAGAGTTCCGTCTCCAGCAGGGTTTCCGGGATGGCACCGCAGTTGATGGCCACAAACGGTCCCTGGGCCCGGTGGCTCTGGTAGTGGATGGATCGGGCCAGGACCTCCTTGCCGGTCCCCGTCTCCCCGTAGATGAGGACGGTGGCGTCCGTGGACGCCACCGCCGCAGCAATCCGCAATGCCTCCCGCATCTTCGGGGAAGTCCCCACGATGCCTTCGAACTTAAAGGTCCGCCGCAGCTCCTCGTGCAGGCGGCGGTTCTCCGCCCGCAACCGCTCGTAGTCGAGGGCCCGGCGCACCCGGACCAGGAGCTCGTCCCTCTTGAAGGGCTTGGGGATGTAGTCGTAAGCACCCGCCCGCAAAGCCTCCAGGGCCTGCTCGATGGAGGCGTACGCGGTGATGATCATCACTACCGCGTCCGGATCCACTTCCCGGATCTCCCGGAGGACGGTCATGCCGTCCTTTTTGGGAATGCGGACATCCAGGAGGATCAGGTCAAACTCGCCGCTGGTCGCTTTCTCCAGTCCCGTGGGGCCGTCTGAGGCCGTCTCCACCTCAAACCCCTCCCGCTCCAGGATCTGCCGCACCAGACCCCGGATGGGTTCCTCGTCGTCCACGACGAGGATGCGTCGCCCCACGCTTCCTCCTCCCCTGGTATGGTTCGGCACTGAGGGCAAAGCCTCCTCGTCAGTGTATGCGGCTCCCCTCCCCCTCTTCCACCAGGTCCGTGGCCCATGCGCTCACCCGGGCGAAGTGGAGGAGGGCGGGGAGGGAGGCCCGCAGGGTTCCTAGGGTGCGCTCCGGTCGGTCCACGGATCCCGCGGTCACCAGCCGCCACCGGGACTCCACCAGGGCCGCCATCCAGAGGGCCTGCTCCATGGGGAGGATGCCCAGGTCCGCGAGGGGGAGGAAGACCTGCCACCGGCGGGGGGGGCGGGGCTCCTCGTAGGTGGTGAGCATGGCCTTTGCGATGCCCGTAGCGGCCCCCACCGCGTTGCTGAACCATCCTACCACCTGGGCGACCTGCTCCGGGTCCTTCGCCGTCTGCTCTATGTCCCGGGTGCTCACCTCGATCACCGCGCAGGAGGTGAGCACCCGGCCCAGCCGCCACCCGACCCGGATGGGATCCACCAGCCGCAGGGTCCGACCCGGTGGGATGGAGAAGGCGGGGATCCCTTCCCCCATGGCGCGGGCCTGCTGCAGGATCTCCCGGGCCTCCTCCAGGTGGCGCGCCCGCTCCGCCCGCATCCGCGCCTCCACCTCCGCCTCAAATCGCTGGCGGAGATCCGGAGCGTTCTCCAACAGCACCTGCCCGAACCGGATCTGTTCGTACTGCACGGGGAGGATGTGCCCGTTGAGGACCGTGGGCATGAGCACCCCGTCCGTGGGACCCAGGGGGTTCTCCTCCGCAAGGTGTTCCAGGTACTCCCGGATGTCCTCCTCCGCCACTTCCGGCCGGAACAGCAAGGCTACCTCGATGTCGCTGTCGGGATACGTGGGAGGTTCAGCGTAGCGGCCGTACAGGTACACCGCGGCAAGTTCCCGGCTGCGCCGGAAGAACTCCCCCAGGGCCTTGAGCGGATCCATTTGTTCCCATCCTACCGCAGGCAGTTCCTACCGGACCAGCGGGGAGGGATGGACGGGGGTGACCGAGAACCATAGAAACCGCTTATGGATGTAAGGAGGAGGTGGAGGTGAACCGGATCCCTGAGGGCATCGAGAAGAACCTGGAGGCCTTTCTGGCCGTGGCCCGGGAACGCAGCTTCACCAAGGCCGCGAGCGCCCTCTTCCTCACCCAGCCCTCCGTCACGGCCCGCATCCAGGCCCTGGAGCAGGAGCTGGGCCGGCCCCTGTTCGAGCGGAAGGGACGTACCGTGCGCCTCACGGAGGCGGGGGAGGCTCTCCTCCCCTACGCCCAGCGGGTGGTGGAACTCCTGCAGCAGGGGCTGGAGGCGGCCCGGGAGGCCACGGGCCAGGGGACTGTGACCGTGGGGGCCACCGTGTCCGCGGCCATCGCCATCCTCCCGGACCTGCTGGAGGCCTTCCGGAGGGAGCGGCCCCAAGCCCGGGTGGTGGTGCGCTACGGCCACTCCAACGAGGTGATGGCGTTGTTGCACGACCGGATGGTGGACGTGGGGTTCCTGGTGCGGCCCCTGCACGAGCCCCTCATCGCGGTGGAGCCCCTCTTGAAGGACGAGATCGTGCTGGTGCTCCCCCCGCAGCACGAACTGGTTCGCCGCAGCCGCATCCTGGCAGGCCAGGTGGTGGACTGGCCCCTCATCAGCATGCAATGGGGAGAGGGGTACGAGGAGTTCGAACACTGGATGCGGGAGGAACTGGGAATGCGCGCGCAGATCGAGGTGGACGGCATCCCCCTGGGCGTGCTCCTGATCGCCCGGGGCATGGGCATCGGATTTGCGCCCCTCCGGTCCGTGGTGCCCTTCGTGCGCTCGGGGATGGTGCGGGTACGTCGGGTAACCGGACTCCCGGAGACCCGGCGAGAGATCTTCCTAGCCCTACGCCGCACGGGAGACCTCTCCAGCAGCACCCGCGCCTTTGTGGAGCTGGCCCGGTCCTACTTCCACAGGTCCCGCTAGAGGACGCGCTTGCCGAGGGCGGAACTCAACAGCTCCACCGCCAGCTGCGCCGTGCGGTTGTGGTCGTCCAGGATGGGGTTCCCCTCCACCACCTCCACGGACACCAGCTGGCCGGTCTCCGCAACCAACTCCATGGCGAGGTGTGCTTCCCGGTACGTGAGTCCGCCCGGCACCGGGGTTCCCACTCCGGGCGCATACTGCGGATCCACGGCATCCAGGTCCAGGCTCAGGTGGATCCGCCCACCCCGTCCCGCCACCCCGATGGCCTCCCACACCACGGCGGCGATTCCCCGCTCGTCCACCTCCTTCATGGTGAAGGCCACCACCCCCCACCGCTTCAGAAACTCCCGCTCGCCCGGATCCACCTCCCGCAGCCCCACCAGGGCCACCTCATCTGGGCTCACCTTGGGCCAGAACCCACCCACCTGCACCAGCCGTGGATCCCCCTCCCCCAGCAGGCACGCGAGCACCATACCGTGCACGTTGCCCGAGGGGGTGGTCTGGGGGGTGTTGCAGTCCGCGTGGGCGTCCACCCACAGGAGCCCTGTCTCTGGGAAGTGGCGCCGTACCGCGGCCACGGTCCCCAGGCTCGTACTATGATCGCCACCTAGGACCACGGGGAGGTATCCCTCTTCGAGGATCCGCCCGACCTGCTGGAACACTTCCTCCGCAACGCGGGCGACCACCTCCCCATAGCGGAGCCGCGGGGATCCCTGCGCCAACTGTTCCATCACGGGGAAGCTCACGTTCCCGAAGTCCCGCACTTCCCACCCGAGGCTCCCGAGGGATTCCACGAGCCGTGCGTACCGCATCGCACTCGGGCCCATATCCGTACCCCGCCGGTTGCTGCCCAGGTCCAGGGGCACACCGAGGATGCCCACTTTCCGCCTCACTCCTCCCGTCGCCATCCTTGCTCCTCAGACCACGTCCACCGGGGAGCGTGTGTACGAACCGTCTCTGAGCCGGCACCGGGGATGGGTGTCGCGGGCAGCGGGACCGTCTGCAGCATCCGGGCAGATGCCCTCGAACGGCGCAACCGCTGAGCGACCGCCACCAGAGCAGCGGCGCCCAGGCCCAGGAGGTCCAGCAGGGGGTTGTGAAACACGAGGACCACGGAGGCTGCCACCAGGACGACCCGTTCCAGGAGGTGCGCATGCCAGAAGAAGTATCCACTCACGCCCGCGCTGAGCAGCACGATCCCCACCAGGGCCGTGGCCACGGCCAGGGCCTGGTCCGCCGGACCTCCGCTCAGCAGGAGGATCTCCGGGGAGTAGACGAACATGTAGGGCACCAGGATGGCCGCGAGGGCGTGACGGGTAGCCTCCAGGCTCACAGGGAAGGGAGGGGTGCGGGCGATGCCGGCCGCGGCGTAGGCCGCCAGGGCATCCGGGGGGGTGAGGTCCGCGATTACCCCATAGTAGAAGATGAAGAGGTGGGCCGCGAGGCGGGTGACGGGGACTCCGGGAGCCACCTGCGGTCCCGTGGCGGGCAGGAGCTGCTCGATGGCGGGAACCGCCAGGGCCGCCAGGATGATGTAGGTGGCCGTGGTGGGGATCCCGCTTCCGATGATGGTGCACGCCACCATCACGAGCGCGAGGGTCAGGAACAGGTTGTGCTGCCCGAGGGTCACGGTGAGGGTCACGAAGGCGTTCCCAAGCCCCGTGAGGGTCACAACCCCGATGATGACGCCCACCACGGCACAGGCCACCGCCACCGTGAGGGCGTTCCGGGCCCCGTACTCCAGGGTACTCCAGAGGTCCCGGAAGTACCGGTAACGCACCGGCCACGCCACGAGACCGACGAACGCCACCGCGAGCGGCCCGGCCCACGGCACGCCCCGGTGCGCCATCCCACCAAGGATCGATGTGCCCGCCACGAGGACCGCCACCGCCCGCAGCCCCACCACTCCCCGAACCTTGCGGGGATCGGCCTCCAGCAGACAGGTGACCAGGTGGGTAAGGGCCGCGAGCACGATCCCCCAGAAGGCGGCCCGCAGGGGGGAGAAGCCCTGAAGGAGGTAGCCGAGCATCACCCCCAGGGGGATCGCCAGGTACCACCGGTGCCGGAGGATCTGCCACACGTTCGGGAGCTCCTCCCGGGGAAGCCCGCGGAGATCCAGTTTTCGGGCCTCGAAGTGGATCATGAAGAACAGGGAAACGAAGTACAGAAGGGCGGGGATGACCGCGGCCCGCACCACGGCGAGGTAGGGAACGCCCAGGAACTCCGCCATGACGAAGGCCGCCGCGCCCATCACGGGCGGCATGATCTGCCCGCCCACGGAGGTGGCGGCTTCCGCTGCCGCGGCGAACCGGGGGTGGTAGCCGAGCCGGATCATGAGAGGAATGTTGAACACACCGTCCGCCATCACGTTGGCCACGGAGGAGCCGGAGACGGTGCCCAGCAGCGCGCTGCTGAAGACGGAGACCTTCGCGGGACCACCGTGCATCCAGCCCGCCAGGGCCATGGCCACTTCTACGAACAACTGCCCCAGCCCGGTACGCTCCAAAAATGCCCCAAGGAGTACAAACAAAAACACGAAGGTGGCGCTCACACCGAGCGGAATTCCGAACACCCCCTCCGTGGTGTACCACATGTGCTCGATGACCCGGTCGAGGGGAAAGCGCCGTACCCCGAAGATCCCCGGTACGTACTCGCCCAAAAACGGGTAGAGCAAAAGGGCCAGGGCGATGAAGGGGAGGACCCCCAGAACCCGACGGCCTGCTTCCAGCACCAACACCAGCCCCACAGCCCCCACCAGGAGGTCCCAGAAGCCCAGCTGTCCCGCCTGGAACATGAGCCGGTCGTGGTGGAGGAGGAGGTAACCGATCACCCCGGCACCCGCCCCCGCGAACAGGACGTCCGCGGAGCCAAAGCGCGGTTGGGGTGCCTGACGACGCCGGACCGGGTAGAGGAGGAACACCAGGAGGAACACAAACCCCAGATGCACCGCACGCTGCTTGAGGGCCAAGAGCTGCCCCCACCCCGCGGTGTACACGTGGAAGAGGGAGAAGGCTACCGCGAGGACGGAAACCACCTGCGCGAAGGGCCCCACAAGCCGCCGGTACCCGAACTCCGGCCCCGCCTCCGTCAGCAGCCGCTCCACCCGCTCCCGGGAAGCCTCCGGTATGTCCCCGACCCCTGTCCGCTCCATCGTTCCCCGGGGACAATGTAGGGGATCCGCGGAGGGCCGTCCACGAGGGTGCGTACGTTAAATAATAGAGGAGGGACGTCCCATGAAGTACCCGGACAGCGACCTCACCTTCGTGGCCACCACCCTTGCGGATCGGCCAGAGGAGGTGCCTCCCCTGGTGGAGAAGCTGCGCCGTCCGGAGTTCCTGGAGGTGGCCCTGGAGGACGACCGCTTGGTGGAGCGCATCCGAACGGACCCCGACATCACCCTCAAGATCTCCCCGCGCCTGTTGTTCAACATCCTCCTGAGGCGGGTGGCCCGGGACATCCGGCATGCCCGGTATACCCTGGAGCGGGTGGGCCTCACCCAGTCCGTGCCCGTGTTCGACACCCACCGGGTCAACGACCTGTTGGAGGATGCGCAGGTGCTGGAGTACCTGAGCGCCATGCTGGCCTCCTTCGTGCGCACGGAGACCTACGTCCTCTACGTGCGCCGGGGGAACCGCCTGGAGCGGCTACGGTTCTCGGACATGGACATGGACGACATGATCCGGCTCGCGGACCTGGTGGACGAGACATGGCGGTTCCCCCTGCTACGTCGGATCGCGGACATCGCCCTGTTCTTAACCGGCATCTTCCCGGGCTACGTACTCTCCCGGGGGCTGTATGCCCGGCGCATGCGGCCCGGCCGCGCCATCGGGGGCGAGTGGCGCAGCCTCGAGGAGTACGAGCAGGAAGGGGCGACCTTCTACCGGCTGGCCGCGGAGCACGAGGAAGCTGCGCAAACCGGCCTGCGGCCCGTGCTCAGCAAGCTCAGCGAGCACTTCCCCAGTGCCCGCAAGCCTCTGAACCTCCTGAGCGACCGTTACCTCCGGTGGCGGCACCTCCGGCTCTTCCACCTGCCCGGGTGAGGGATGCGGATCTACGCCCTCGCGGACATCCACGGGAAGCCCGAGCGCATCCGGCTTGTGGAGCGCACCGCAGAACAGCTCCGGCCGCAGGTGGTGGTCATCGCGGGCGACCTCACCCACGCGGGCCGGGGGCGGGAAGCGCTCCAGTTGCTCTCTACTCTTCCGGCCCTGGTCGTCGCCATCCCCGGCAACATGGACCCCGCGGACGTGGAGGAGGCGATCCCCCACCATCCCGGACGGCGGGTCATCGTTCAGGAGGGCGTGCGGTTTGGAGGCCTGCAGGGGGAGGCATGTGACATCCTGGTCTCCCACGAGCCGCCCTACGGCATCCTAGACCGGGCCTGGACCGGTCAGCACATCGGCTCCCGCGCGGTACGGGAGCTTGTGGAGCAGCTGCAGCCCCGGGTGGTGGTGTGCGGCCACGTGCATGAGTGTCCCGGGGTCGCACGGCTCGACAGGACCGTGGTGGTCAACTGCACCATGGGCAACGACCGCTACCTGGGCGCCCTCATCACCTGGCAGGAACCCGAGCCCCTGGTGGAACTGCTGCCCCGCTGAGGACCGCGGCGCTCAGGGGAGGACTTCACCGCTCCGCACCACCTCCCGCGGCAGGCGTACCCGGAACTCTGTCCCGAGCCCGGGAGCGCTGCGGACGTCCACCCGTCCCCCGTGCGCCTCCACCACCTCCCGGACCAGGGCCAATCCCAGTCCGCTCCCTTCAGATCCGCGGACCCGTGTAGGAACCCGATAGAAGCGGTCGAACACCTTCGGCAGGTACTCGGGAGCGATCCCCACGCCGGTATCCGCCACCACGAGCTCCACCCACGCGTCCTGGGCCGCCGCGCGCACCGTCACGTGCCCTCCCTCCGGGGTATGCTTGACGGCGTTGTCCAAGAGGTTGCGCACCACCAGGCGGATCTGCTCCGGATCTGCAAAAACCTCCGGAAGGTGCGGAGGGACGTCCACCTCCAGCCGCAGCCCCGCGTCCGCAGCGAGCGGTGCCATCTCGTCCACCAGCTCGTACAGCACCGGTGCCAGGTCCACCGACCGCCGGTGCGGGGCACCCACCTCCTGGACCGCCCAGAGGGCCAGGAGGTGATCCGCGAGCCTCTGGAGCCGGTCCAGGACCCGCAGGGCGTCGTCTAGGGACCTCCTTGCGGCCGGGTCGGGCACGAGCTCGCCCTGTAGGACCTCTAGTCGCAGGCGGAGGCTTGCCAAGGGGGAGCGCAACTCGTGCGCCGCGCGCGCCGCGAACGCCTGTTGCTGTGCCACCATGGCCTCCACCTACTCCGCCATCCGGTTGAAGGCAGCAGCCAGCCGGCGGATCTCCTCGGCCCCCTCCACGCGAACCCGCTGCGACAGCCGGCCTGCCGCGAGAGCGTCCGCCGCCTCCGTAAGGGCCCGCAGGGGCCGGGTGATCCACATGGCCAGCACGCTGCTGGCTGCCGCCACCGTCCCGAGCACGACCACGCCCACGCCGGCCAGGGCCGCCCACAGGGCCCGCACTGGTCCCAGCACCGCTGTCCCAGGTACGGAGAGCTCCACGGCCCCGTGGGCGCGGCCACCCTCGTCCAGGACCGGCACCGTGGCGTACAGCCGTCGGCCGGAGTCCTCCGTGTCCCAACCCTGCCGCAGGTCTCTGGGAAACCCGGGTGGGACCGGCTCGGAGGAAACCAGCACCCGCAGGTGGCGATCCAGCACCACCACCCGTGCACCGGCCCTGCGGGCGTAACTCTCTACTGCCGCGGGGAGTAGCCAGCCGTGCTCCAACGGCTCCCGGAGGACCGCGGCGACAATGAGCGCCTTGGCCACCAGCTCGTGGTAGGCTCGCTCCTCGGCACTGCGCCGCAGCTGGTAGCCAGACCACACCAGACGACCTCCCCCACCACGAGGCGGTCTGTAGGCCGCGGCGCTACCCCCCGGTCCAGTTCCCGGCGCCGCAGGATGGCCCGCAGCCGGGCCACGAGCTCCCGGAGGCTGAAGGGTTTGGTCACGTAGTCGTCCGCGCCCACCTCCAGCCCCGTTATCCGGTCCAGCTCGTGACCGCGGGCGGTGAGCATCAGGATAGGCATGTCTGACCGTTGAACCCATCCACATCCGGCAGCATCACGTCCAGCACCACCACGTCCACGGGCTCGTCCCGCAACGCCTCCAGGGCCTCCCGGCCGTTCCGCGCGTGGACGGTTCGGAACCCCTGTTGGGTGAGGCCCTCCTGCAGGGGCTCTGCCAGGTCGAGGTCATCCTCCACCAGCAGGACCCGGGGCCCCATCGGGCTGATCACGGTTTGGTCACCTCCCGGCGGACAATCTGCTTTCCCAATCCCTCCCACGCGCGCAGGCCCAGCATGGCGCAGATCGCGGCGGCGGACGCCAGGACGAGTGTGCCCGTGGTCGGGCCCACGCCAGTCCCCGCGCCCAGGAGATGGAGGGTGGCTAGGCCGTACGCTCCAAAAGCAGCATAGTGCACGCTCCGCCACAACCGGTAGCCGATGCGGCGACGGGCCCAACTCGTGGCATACACCGCGGCCAGCGCGTAGGCCGCCAGCTGCCCCAGCCCCACCCAGGGCCTCCGTCCGGGAAAGCCAAAGGGTGCAAGGACCACCAGGAGGTCCGGATGGAGGTACCGGTCCCCGAGCAGGACCAACCCGTGGAGGGCCACGAAAGCCAGGGCAAGCCCTGCGGTGAACTGGTGCAGCTCCGCGGGGTCCCCGGCAGCCCTCCCCTGTACCGTCCTTCCGGACAGCAACAGGCCCAGGGAGGTGGTAACCCAGAGCAGTCCGTAGCTCACCCACCCTGTGCTGCGGCTCGCGTACCAGAACGCCTTCGCCTCCGGGCCACGGAGGGCAGCCACCCACGCGGGTGCCTCGACCGCAGCCCAGATTCCTCCCGCAGCGCCGCCCAGCTCCACTCCCACCAGCAAGAGCAACACCCTGTCCCGCCCCATCTCAGCGCACCTCCTCCCCCACCACCTCGGCCGCCTGGTGCAGGACCATGCCGTGCAGCCACAGTTCTCCGTCCTCCCGGGCGATGGCCACCCGGAGGTGGGGACGCCGGGCCAGATACGCCTTGGCCGCTCCGGTGCCCAGCACCACCACCGCCAGGGCGTTGGCGTTGGCCTCCACCGCGTGGCGGGCGAGCACCGTGGCGCTCGCCACGTCCGTGCACGCGGGCAGGCCGGTGCGCGGGTCCACGATGTGGTGCGCCCACGCGCCACCGCCGCACGTCGGTCCCAGATGTAGACACAGCACCTTGTCGCAGCCAAAGGACCCCCGCACCCCCCACGGCGTCTCCACCGCAACCGGCCAACCCGGCCATCCAGGGGGTACCCGCGCACCGCCGCGTCCCCGCCTGCTTCGACCAGAGACGGGCCGAATCGCCTCATCTCCGCGGCCAAGCGCTCCGCGATGAACGCCTTGCCCACCCCACCCGGCTCCCGGGCGGCAGCGCCACCACGGGCCGGAGGCGGTGTATCCGCACCAGGCGCCAGCGCCCGAAACCGGTGGGACCAGGCTCCGGCAGGGCATGCACATCGGGTGCCCACTCGAACCCCGCCCGGTAGCCCGCGGCCTCCAGCCGATCCAGCACCGTGGGATCATACAGCCCGCCGGTCGCTTGAGCCGCCCACAGGGCCCACCGCAGCGCCTGCCACAGCACCGGGTGGACCCGCATCGGACTTCCCGAGGACCGGTTGAGCGAGCACAGCGCGCTCTCTTCCCGGAATCGGCTCAGCACCGCCTCCCACTGCTCCACCCGGGCCCGCGCCAGGGCCACCGTCCGGCGGGCGGCTCGAGGGCTGTCCGTGGCCACGCACACGCGGAAACTGCAGCCCATGGCGCGGAAGTTCCCTGCGAATAGCCTTGTGCTCACCGGGGAGACCTCGTGGTGGCCACGGGACGCCGGACGGAAGGAACCGGTGGCAACACCTCTAGTTCCACGTCCGGCCCCACCTCCACCCTCTGGGGAGCGCCGCGCGGATCTCCAGAGAGGGTCCTCTCCCGGCCCGCCAGGGTACTCCAACCCACCACGCTGGCCAGCAAGGAGCCAGCTGCTAGCAGGGCCTTCCGAGCGCGCATGCGGGAACGGGAATCAGTAGAAGGTCGTTGGCCTCCTCCAGCCTTTGACGGTACAGCGCCTCACGCTCCCGATACGCCGCCACGAGTCGCCGCAGCTGCCGCGACTCCCCCCGGAGCCGCTCCACCTCCGCGGCGCACTCCTGCACCGTACGGCCAGCAGGTGCCTGCGCACCCGCCAGCGGCCTTGCCCACTTCTCCTCTGTCCTCTACCCTGCCCTTGGTATGGCAGGTTCCCGGAAGGGGCAGGAGCTGGATCTGCGCATCGACCGGCTCTCCTACGGGGGTCGGGGGGTAGGCCGGGTGGACGGATACGTGGTGTTCGTGCCCTATACGGCTCCAGGGGACCTGGTGCGGGCCCGCATCACCCGGACCAAGCGCGACTTCGCGGAGGCGGAGCTCGTGGCGGTGCTCGAACCAGGGCCGGATCGGACGCCGCCGCCCTGTCCCTACTTCGGACCCTGCGGGGGATGCACCTGGCAGCACTTGGATTACCCCGCGCAACTGCGGATCAAGGAACAGATCGTCCGGGAAAGCCTCGAACGCCTGGGCGGCCTGCGCGACCTCCCCCTCCGTCCCATCCTTCCCGCCCCGGAGCCCTACCACTACCGGAACAAGATGGAGTTCGCCTTCCACCCGGAGGCTATCCTGGGCCTCCACCTGCGGGGTCGGTTCGACCAAGTGCTGGGAATCGAGCGGTGTCTGTTGCCTTCACCGGTGGTGAGCGAGATCCTGCAAGCGGTGCGGGCCTTCGTGGTCGAGCACCGCATCCCCTGCTACGACAACCGCACTCGAACGGGGCTCTTGCGCCACCTGGTGGTGCGGGAGGGACGGCGGACCGGGGAGATCCTTCTGGGCATCGTTACCGCACCCGGGGAGTTCCCGGAAGGGAAGGCCCTCGCGGAGGTCCTGGCCGCGCGGTTCCCCCAGATTCGGGGGGTCGTGTGGGTACAGTCCAGATCCCTCTCCGATGCGGTGCGGGTGGATGCCCTGGAGGTACTGTGGGGCCGCGACTTCATCGAGGAGGAGCTCTGCGGCTTCCGATTCCGCATCCGGCTGGAGACCTTCTTCCAGACCAACACCGAGGCCGCCGAGCAACTGGTACAGGTTGCCCTAGACCTCCTGGACCTGCGGGGAGACGAGACCGTGGTGGACCTGTACTGCGGGGTAGGTACCTTTACCCTGCCGCTTGCCGCCCACGCCCGGGCCACATACGGCATCGAGGTAGTGCCGGAGGCGGTGGAGGCGGCCCGGGAGAACGCCCGACGGGCGGGGATCGCCAACGCGGAGTTCCTCGCCGGGGACGTGCGCCTGGCGCTGCCGGAGCTCATCGGACGCATCGGCCCACCAGACGTCCTGGTGCTAGACCCGCCCCGGGCCGGAGCGGGCCGAAGGGTCATGCGGAAGATCGGCCGATCGGGAGCCCGCCGTGTCCTCTACGTCTCCTGCAACCCCACCACCCTCGCTCCGGACCTCAGGGAACTGTTGCCCTTCGGCTACGGGATCCACACCGTGCAGCCTGTGGATCTCTTCCCCCAGACGTACCACGTGGAGACGGTCACGCTGCTGGAGCGGATCTGAACCGTTAGCGGTACAGCCAGCGGTAGATCCCATAGCTCTGGAGCACGCGGCGCAGATAGGTGCGGGTCTCCGCGTAGGGGATACGCTCCACGAACTCGTCTGGATCCCGAATTCCTCCCGCGGCGAACGCCCGAGCCGCGCCGGGACCCGCGTTATAGGCGGCTAGGGCCAGCCGCAGGTCTTTGAACCGCTGCAGCTGCTCCGCCAGATACCGGGCGCCCAGGCGCAGGTTCACCGCTGGACTCAGGAGATCCCGGAAGTCCACGGTTGCGTCCAGTTCGCGGGCGGTGGCGGGCAGGAGCTGCAGGAGACCCACCGCGCCCGCATGGGAAACCGCCTGGGGATCGAATCGACTCTCCTCCCGCATCACCGCCAGCAGCAGGAGGGGGTCCACGCCGACTTCCTGAGCGGCCTGCACCACCGCGTCCCAGTATGCCCGGGGATACGCGAGCCGCCACAGAGCCGCATCCGCCTTCCCCCGGCGCACCGCCTCCTCCGCCGCAGCCACAGATCCCGGGAGATCCCCCAACTTCACGCGCGCCTCCGCCAGCACCCGGAGAACCCGATGGGAAGGCCCCTGGGCAAGCGCGGCCTTGGCCTCCTCCGCGGCCTCCTCCGGAAATCCCAAGGCCAGCAGCTCCTCGTACACGGCCAGGAAGCTTTCCGATGGCAAGACAAGCGGGGCTGTGGAAGCCGGCTCAGGTGGGGGAGCAAGCCCCAGGCGCTCCCGGGCCCGCATGCCGTAGTACGTATGCGGATAGGTCCGCGCAAGCCGGACCAGCAGAGGCCGCGGATCCAATCCTCTCCGGCTGCGGCTCTGAGCGGCCCAGTACAGGTGGGCCGGAGCCCGCTCCGTCCCAGGGTGCTGGCTGGCGGACTGCAGGAAGATCCGCTCCGCCTCCCACCACCTCCCCTGCCGGTAGCGCAGCCACCCCCTCCGCCACCGCGCCTCGTCCGCGGCGGGCGTGGTGGGGTAATGGTCCGCGAGCCATGCAAAGAGCTGGTCGGCTTCTTGAAACCGCCCCTGGGCCTCCGCCCGGAGACCCAGGGCGAGGAGGGCCCGGGCCGCCCACGGACTTGTGGGGAAGCGGCGAACGAGCGCACGCCAGATCCGCCCTGCCTCCTGGCCTCCCAGGGCGATGCCCAACCAGTACAGGGCCTGGGGGGCGACGGCCGGAAAGCGGGCGGCGCGACGGAAGGCCTCCGCAGCCCCGGAGGTCCTCAACCGCAGCATGCCAAGCCGGAACCATGCCTCCGCCTCCGCGTCGGGTTCTAGCCCCGCCCGGAGAGCCAGCACGAGCTCCCGCTCCGCTGTCTGCGGCTCCACCAGGCGTCGGGCTCGGCTCAACCGGGCGAGGGGAGGGGGTGTAGGCGGCCGGCCGCGGAGAAGGAACGCAAGTTCTCGGCCTGCCTCCTGCTCCATGGGGCTTCCCGGAAACGCCCACCACGCCCAAGCCAAGGCCTCTACGGCCTCTGCCAGCCTCCCCTGTGCGCGCAGGGCCCGACCGAGACTTCCCCATGCCCGTGCCAGGGTCGTGGCGTCGTCCGCTCGGCCGATCACCTCCCGGGCGTAGCCCTCCGCCGCCCAGGGATCCGGTGCCAGGGCTTCTGCCAGCGCCAGCGCTGCCCGCACGGCCGCGGGCCCGGATCCCAGGACGCGCCTGAGGCGTGCCGTCCCTCCCCCGCGATCCCCCCGGCGCAGGGCCAGCTTTCCCGCCCACAGCCATGCGTACGGTGCAAGGGGCCCGGTGACGGCGTCGAATGCCCGAATCGCCCGATCCGGCCTCCCCAAACGGATCCAGCATCGGCCGAGCAGGAGGCCCGCGCGTGCCCGGTCGGGACCGGACCGATGAAGGAGGGCTTCAAGAGCGGGGAGGTGCGGTTCACACCGCCCCCGGCGAATCTCCTCGGCGATGGCTTCAAGGCGCGGGGTGGGTCTGGTGCCCACCCCGAGGGCCAGGACGAGGGCCAGCGCGAGCCCGGGGCTATGGGTGCGCATCGTGGGCGATTTCCTCGACGGTACGTCCGGTCTTCACGGAGCGCGTTCCCCGGGGATCGAACCCGGGTTGGGCGAAGGCGTCACGGGTCTTGAAAAACAGCCATTGCCTCCCGTCCCCGCGTGCCAGTCGCACCAAGTGGAACTCCCCCCGCAGCTTCTGGCCGTGCAGCACCAGCGTCATCTTCCCCTTCTGGAAAGCCCGGACGGGATCTCCTTCCCGGCACACATACGTCCCGGCGTCCCACAGCATCACGACTCCGGCCCCATATTGCCCGGGCGGGATCACGCCCTCGAATTCCCCGTACGCCAGCTCATGGTCTTCCACCAGGATGGCGAGCCGTTTCACGTCCGGGTCCAAGGAAGGGCCTTTGGGAAGGGCCCACGAGCGCAGCACACCCGCCATCTCCAGACGGAGATCCCAGTGGAGGTGGCTCGCATGGTGCTCGTGGACGTAAAACCGCCGCGGGGCCGACGTCATGGTCGGTACCGGAACCGGGATCGGAACCAGGCCACGGTGCGCGCTAGCCCTTCCCGGAGCGAGGTGCGGGGCTGCCACCCGAAGGCCTGTTCGGCCCGCCGGCAGTCCAGGGCAATCCGTCGCACATCCCCCGCCCGGGGAGGACCGTAGACGGGTTCGCCCGGGTAACCCACCAGCTCCCGGAGGAGCTCGAAGAGGTCGCGGGTGGAGGTCTCGATCCCGGTTCCAATATTGTAAACCCCCTCCACCCTCTGCTCGATGACCTGCAGGTTCGCCTCCGCCACGTCTTCCACGTACACGTAGTCGCGGGTATGCAGTCCGTCTCCGAAGATCACGGGCCGCTTTCCCGCCAGCATGGCGGCCGTAAAGATGGCCACCACCCCCGCCTCCCCCTCGGGATCCTGACGAGGACCGTACACGTTGGCGTAGCGAAGTGCGGTGCAGGCCAGACCATGCAGGGCCCTCCAGGCGTGGAGGTGGTGCTCCGCGCAGAGCTTGTGTACCCCGTAGGGGCTGATGGGCTGAGGTGGGTGGTCCTCGGAGCAGGGAATCGCCGTGGTCTCCCCGTAAATGGCACCACCGGTGCTGGCGAAGACGAAATGGCGAACTCCTGTTCGCGCACAACACTGGAGGAGTTTCAGGGTCCCCACCACGTTCACCCGGGCATCCAGCTCAGGATTCCGCACGGAGACCGCCACGGAGGCCTGGGCCGCGTGATGGCTGACCGCGTGAGGCCGCTCCCGCTCGAACACCTCCGCCACGCGGTCATCCAGGATGTCGAGCTGGTACAGGCGCACGCCCGCGGGGAGGTTTTCCCTGCGTCCCGTCCGCAGGTCGTCCACCACCACCACCTCGTGTCCGGCCCGTAGGAGGCGTTCCACCACGTGGGACCCGACGAACCCCGCCCCCCCCGTCACCAGGACCTTCATCCTCCTCCTCCAGACAGGATTTCGCCGCCGCATGTCAGAATACTCCATGATCCCCTGCGCATGGGCGACCAGAAGGAGCTTGAGGCATACCAGCTCTTTCGGCGCGCCCTCGTGTTCCGGGACGAGGACGCGTGGCGGACCCTCTACGCCCGGTACCAGGCCCTAGTGGCCAGCTGGGTACGCCGGCACAGCGCGTTTTCACACGCGGGGGAGCCGGTGGAGTGGCTGGTGAATCGGGCCTTCGAGAAGATGTTCCTGGCCGTGGACGAGGAGAAGTTCCGGCGGTTCCCGGACCTCCCCAGTTTGCTGCGCTACCTGCAGATGTGCACGCACAGTGCGGTGGTGGACGCCATCCGAAGACGAGAGCAAGCCTTTCTGGTGGAGGATCCGAAGGGCAACGCGGCCGCGGATCCCGAGGCGGAGGCCGTGGCGCGGATGGGGATCCAGGAGCTGTGGGAGACCCTCCGCTCCGTGGTCGCGGACGAGCGGGAGCGGGTCGTGCTCTACGAGTCCTTCGTCCACGGGATCCCCCCGCGGGAGCTGGTGCGCCGCAGGGGCGACCTGTTCGCATCCGTGGAGGAGGTCTACAACGTCAGGCGTACCCTCCTCAGCCGGCTACGCCGTCACCCCAGGCTCCAGGCCTTCCGGGGTTCCTGCTAAAACACGACGGCCCGGCGGGCGCCGGGCCGTCGCTGGGGGGTGGGGCGTGACTCCCCGGCAGGGGGGGCCGGGGAGTTCTCCAGCAGCTATTCTATCCCACGGTCTGCGGTGAGGGAAGCAATTCCTGTGCCACAGGTTGCTCGGTCTTCTCCTTCCGCCGGCCCTTTGCACGCCGCAGGGCCTGCAGCTGCTCGTAGAGGGCCACCAGCTGCAAGATCCAGGGGTTCTCCTCCAGGGCCCGACGGTGCGCGTCGAGACTCTCCCGGGCCAGCCGCTTCGCCTCCTGGAGGCTCGCCCGGTGCTCCTCCGGCGGGGCCACCCGCGGGGCCGACCGATACCGGATCAGTCCCCGCCGTTCCCGCTCCAGCAGCTGCCGGTACACCTCCCGTTCCGCCGTAGCCTGCCGACGAGCCTCCACCAGGACTCGTTCATGGGCACGGATCATCGCGCACCCCCGACAAAAAACCAGGCCGGCTACCGACCCCTGCCGGGAGGCGCCGGCCTCTTGAATCCAAACAAATTTAGCGGTTCTGTCCGGCCTTCCCTGACCGGACATCACCGCCTTCCGTTCCTTATGGTACCCGATCCCCCCGCGGTGTCAAGGGGAGGGAAGTCGGCAGCTGAAATTTCGGGTCCCTCCACGTGATCTGTTCGTGACCGGCTGGGCGTATGCTGAGAGTGTGGCGTTGCTTTTCGCGTTCCTGACGGCCCTGAGCACCGCGGGGCACGTGCCGCCCGTGCTCGCGGTGGCGGAGTTCTCCACCGTGGGGACCGCGGCCACCCACCTGCTTGTGGATCTGGAATCCCCGAGCGCCCAACTCGCCTCCCTGCTGGGACACCGCATCCCAGGGCTCCGGGTCCTGCCCGTGGATCGGGTTCGCAGCGTCGCCCGAGAGCTCGGATTGCGCCCGGAGGACCTTTACGTCTGGACGGGGAGAGCCGCGGTGGTGGCACGGACAGCAGGGGCGAGTTGGATCGTCACCGGTCGGTGGACCCACCTCGACCTGGACGGCCTCTCCCTCCCGGCCCCAGCCTCCCGGGTGCCTGCGGTCTCCGTGGCCCATGCGGCCCTGCAGCTGCGGGTTGTGGAAGCCGTAACCCAACGCATCCTACTGGAGGAAACCTTCGCCGCCACCCGCGCGGACGGGAGGGGAACCGCGGCCCTGGTAGAGGCGGTGCTCCTCCAGGCGGCCCGCCGGATTGCAGGGCTGCTGGCAACCCTCGCCCCGTTTGACGGCCCAGGAGCAGGGTCCCTATAATCACGGGGGCGCCCGAGGAAGGCATCCCCGTGCCCGTACACCTGTCCACGGCGAGCACGAAAGGCACACTTTGTTTTCCGAACGGGGGGAATCCCATGGCCCGCGTGACCGATCTCGCAAAGCGATCCGTAAAGGCGATCCGGCCGGCGGGGAAGGCTCCCGCGCGCCGGGAGCCCACCCTGCCGGAGCGTACCTCCCGCTACCTCCGGGAGGTGCGGGCGGAGTTGAACCGGGTCACGTGGCCCAGCCGTCAGGAGCTCCTGGCGAGCACCCTCGTGGTGCTGGTGGTCGTTACCCTGACGGCCCTGTACCTGGGGGCGTGGGACGCTCTCTTCACGTGGTTCTTCCAGCACGTGCTCGTCCGCTGAACGGTTCCTGAGGAAATCCCGATGACGGAGCAGGAGAAGAGGGAGGAAGCGCAGGGGCGATCGGGGGAGGCCCCGCCGAAGGACCCGCGGCGGCGCTGGTACGTGATCCATACGTACTCCGGATACGAGAACAAGGTGAAGGCAAACCTGGAGCGTCGGATCGCCTCCATGAACATGCAGGACAAAATCTTTCAGGTGATCGTGCCCACCACGGACGAGATCGAGATCAAAGAGGGGAAACGCCGGATCACCCAGCGGCGCATCTACCCCGGCTACGTCCTGGTGGAGATGATCATGGATGATGATTCCTGGTACGTGGTCCGGAACACCCCGGGGGTCACGGGGTTCGTGGGAGCCGGGGCGCGCCCAGTGCCCCTCGACGAGGAGGAGGTACAGACCATCCTCGGACAGATGCGGGGGGAGGTCCCTCGTCTGCGGATTACGTACCAGAAGGGGGACACGGTGCGCATCACCTCCGGCCCCTTTCAGGAGTTCACGGGTGTCGTGGAGGAGATCCTTCCTGAACGGGAGAAGGTCCGGGTGCGGGTCTCCATCTTCGGACGGGAGACTCCCGTGGAGCTGGACTTTACACAGGTGGAGAAGGTGTAGGCCATGGCGAAGAAAGTGGTCGCGGTAGTCAAGCTGCAGCTCCCCGCGGGGAAGGCCACTCCGGCTCCGCCCGTGGGCACCGCCCTGGGGCCGCACGGCATCAACATTATGGAATTCTGTCGGGCCTACAACGAGCGCACGGCCTCCCAGGCGGGCCTCATCGTGCCCGTGGAGATCACCATCTATGCGGACCGATCCTTCACCTTCGTCACCAAGACCCCGCCGGCCTCCGTGCTCCTCAAAAAGGCCGCGGGAATTGAGGTGGGCTCTCCCGAGCCCAATAAGAAGAAGGTGGGCCGGGTCACCCGCCAGCAGGTGGAGGAAATCGCCCGGCTCAAGATGCCCGATCTCAACGCCCGATCACTGGAGGCAGCGGTACGGATGATCGAGGGGACGGCCCGGAGCATGGGCATCGAGATCGTGGACTAGGAGGGCGCGTCATGGCCAAGCGCAGCAAGCGGTACCTGGAGGCGGCAAAGCAGGTGGATCGCACGCACCTATACGACCCCCGGGAGGCCGTGCGCCTGGTGAAGGCGACTGCGAACGCACGGTTCGACGAGACGGTGGAAGCAGCCATCCGGCTGGGGGTGGATCCCAAACACGCGGACCAGCAGGTGCGGGGCACCGTGGTCCTTCCCCACGGCACGGGCAGACCTGTGCGGGTGCTGGTCTTCGCCAAGGGCGACAAGGCCAAGGAGGCGGAGGCGGCAGGAGCCGATTTCGTTGGGGCGGAGGAACTCATCGCCAAGATCCAGGAGGGATGGCTGGACTTCGACGTGGCCGTGGCCACTCCGGACATGATGCCCCTGGTGGGCCGGCTGGGACGGATCCTGGGACCCCGGGGGCTCATGCCCAACCCCAAGGCCGGAACCGTGACCTTCGATGTGGGAAAGGCGGTCCGAGAGCTGAAGGGGGGGCGGATCGAGTTCCGGGTGGATAAGTCCGGGATCATCCACGCCCCGCTGGGGAAAGCCTCCTTCCCGGAGGAGGCCCTCCTGGAGAACTTCCTCGCCCTCCTGGATGCGGTGGTCCGGGCCCGCCCCGCGGCGGTGAAGGGAGCCTACCTGCGCAGCATTGCCCTCTCCTCCACCATGGGGCCTTCCGTGCGGGTGGACCCCGCCAAAGCCCAGGCGGCCCTCAGCGGCCGAGCCGCGTAGCCGTGCGTTGACGGACTCTCGAAAGCCTGCTAGGATCGTCACGGTGTCGCGGGGATCCGTAGACCGCAGGTCCCGAAGGGGGTAAAGCGGAACGCGCCTGCCGAGGATCCGGTGAGAAGGGCGTTCCGGGGCGGAGCGCCTTTTTTGTTCGTGGAGGAGCCATGCCAAAGCCGGAGAAGGTTCAAGCAGTCCAGGAGCTCCGGGACCGGTTGCAGCGGGTCCGGGGCCTCGTCCTCACGGACTTCCGTGGCCTCTCGGTGCCAGAGATGGAAAGCCTGCGGGAGGCTCTCCGCAGAAACGGAGTGGAACTGCGGGTGGTGAAGAACACCCTCTTCGGTCTCGCGGCCCAGGAGGCGGGCCTCACAGGGATGGAGGCCTTCCTGGAGGGCCCCACCGCGGTGGCCTTCGCCTACGACGACCCCACAGTCCCGGCCCGCACCGTGATGGAGTTCATCCGGCAGCACCGGAAGCTGGAGGTCAAAGGGGGACTCGTGGAGGGACGGGTCTTGGATGCGGCAGGGGTGCGGGCCCTGGCGGAGCTCCCCAGCCGGGGCGAGCTCCTGGCCCGGGTGGTGGGAGGAATCCAGGCCCCGCTGGGAGGCCTGGTGCGGGTGCTCACCGGCCTGCAGCGGAACCTAGTCTACGTCCTGGATCAGATCCGGGAGAAGCGGGAATCCCAGGCATAAGCCCACTGGAGGGAGGGAAGAGAATGTCCAGCAGGACCCAGGAGATCGTGGAGGCCATCAGCAACCTCACCGTGCTGGAGCTGGCGGAGCTCGTGAAGGCCCTGGAGGAGAGGTTCGGAGTAACCGCCGCGGCCCCCGTGGCCGTAGCTGCTCCGGCCACCCCCGCCCCTACCGCGGCTCCCCCCGTGGAGGAGCAGACGGAGTTTGACGTCATCCTGAAGTCCGCGGGGGCCAACAAGATCCAGGTGATCAAGGTGGTCCGGGAGCTCACGGGCCTCGGCCTAAAGGAGGCCAAGGACTTGGTGGACGGGGCCCCCAAGCCGGTGAAGGAGAGGGTATCCAAGCAGGAAGCGGAGGCCATTAAGGCGAAACTGGTAGAGGTGGGGGCGGAGGTCGAGATCAAGTAGGTGGAGCCTGAGGGCTCCTGAGGGTGTGTGAGGGCACCCCCCGGGGGAACCCCTTGACGGGGGGTGTGCCCTTTGGTATGTTATTCCCTGTCGTCTGAACTCGAATCCGAGTCTTTTCGGTGTCGGTCAGCACATTCCCACGCATCTCCCCAAGGGGCAAGATCTGCTGGCGTGTCCGTCGGGACCGCCCGAACTAAGGGGGTGAAGGCTACGAAGGGCGCCATGGAGCACCAAGCGATGAGTCCTGCCCACTCGGAGGGAATCCAGCGGGCCCCGGACCTCGGTCTCGGCCGCGTGGTCCGACGTGGCCGGCGGGAACGTGTTTCCTTCGGTAAGCTCCAGGAGATCCTGGAGCCGCCGGATCTCCTGGAGGTGCAGCGGAAGTCCTTCCGCTGGTTCATCGAAGAGGGGATCCGCGAGGTCTTTCAGGAGATCTCCCCCATTTATGACTTCACGGGGAACTTCGAGCTGCACTTCGCCGTCCCTCCGGAGGAGAAGCGCCGTCGCAGGGTAGCGGAGGCTACGGACGTCTTCCACTTCACGGAGGGCATCCTGGACTTCGGAGGCTACTATCTGGAGGCCCCGAAGTACTCCCCGGAGGAGGCCCGGGAGCGGGACGCAACCTACAGTGCGGCCCTGAAGGTGCGGGTCCGACTCGTGGTCCGGGAGACGGGGGAGATCAAGGAGCAGGATGTCTTCATGGGCGATCTCCCCCTCATGACCGCAAACGGCACCTTCGTCATCAACGGGGCCGAGCGGGTGGTGGTGAGCCAGCTGGTCCGCTCCGCGGGTGTATACTACGACTACATCACGGACAGCAGCGGCCGGCAGCTCCCCGCCGCCACCGTGATCCCCCAGCGGGGGGCCTGGCTGGAGTTCGAGATCGATGCCTCCGGGGGCGTGTACGTCCGCATCGACCGGTCCCGGAAGATTCCCGCCACCGTGCTCCTCCGGGCGGTGGGGTATGAGTCCGACGAGGTGATCCGGCGGCTGTACGACGATGACCGGGCCATCCTCACCACCCTGGAGAAGGATCCCACCCGGGATCGGACCAGTGCCCTCATCGAGATCTACAAACGGCAGCGGCCCGGGGATCCGCCCACCGTGGAATCCGCCACGGCCATGCTGCAGCAGCTCTTTTTCGAGCCCAGACGGTACGACCTTGGCAAGGTAGGTCGGTACAAGCTCAACAGGAGGCTGGGACTCAATCTGCCCCTGGACGTCCGGGTCCTGACCCCGGAGGACATCGCCCAGATTATCCGTTACCTCATCGCCCTCCACAACGGCCAGGGCGAGCCGGATGACATCGACCACCTCGGGAACCGGCGGGTCCGGGCGGTAGGGGAACTCTTGCAGAACCAGTTCCGGATCGGGATGCTCCGCATGGAGCGGGTGATCCGGGAACGGATGACCATCCAGGAGATGGACCAGGTCACCCCTCAAGTCCTCATCAACATCCGGCCGGTGACCGCGGCCATCAAGGAGTTCTTCGGCAGTAGCCAGCTGTCCCAGTTCATGGACCAGACCAACCCCCTCTCGGAGCTGCGGCACAAGCGCCGGCTCTCGGCCCTGGGTCCCGGAGGTCTGAGCCGGGAGCGGGCGGGATTTGAGGTGCGGGATGTGCATCCCTCCCACTACGGTCGGGTCTGCCCCATCGAGACCCCGGAGGGGCCCAACATCGGCCTCATCTCCTCCCTGGCCACCTACGCGCGGGTGAACGACTTGGGGTTCATCGAGACCCCTTACCGCCGGGTGCGGGACGGACGGGTGACGGACGAGATCGTCTACCTCACCGCGGACGAGGAGGAGAAGTACACCATCGCCCAGGCCAATGCGGCCGATGCGGCCATGGATGAGAACGGGATGTTGCCGGAGCGGGTGGTGGCCCGACAGGCGAAAGGGCATCCCGTAGTGGTGCGGCGAGAGGAGGTGGACTTCATCGACGTCTCCCCCAAGCAGATGGTCTCCGTCACCACTTCCCTCATCCCATTCCTGGAGCACGACGACGGCACCCGGGCCCTCATGGGCTCGAACATGCAGACCCAGGCGGTTCCCCTCCTCCGGTCGGAGGCTCCCTTCGTAGGCACGGGGATGGAGTACCGGGCAGCCCTGGACTCCGGGGCTTTGGTGGTGGCCAAGGAGGATGGGGTAGTGGAATCCGTCACCGCAGATGAGATCGTGGTCCGTGGGCAGCACCGCACCGTCTACAAGCTCACGAAGTTCCGGCGCAGCAACCAGGGCACCTGCATCAACCAACGTCCCATCGTGCGTTCCGGGCAGTTCGTGCGGGCGGGGGAAATCCTGGCGGACGGCCCGGCCACGGACCACGGAGAGCTGGCGTTGGGGCACAACGTACTGGTGGCCTTCATGCCCTGGGAGGGATACAACTACGAGGACGCCATCATCATCAGCGAGCGGCTTCTCAAGAAGGACTACTTCACCAGCATCCACATCGAGGAGTACGAGGTGGAGGCCCGGGACACGAAGCTGGGCCCCGAGGAGATCACCCGGGACATCCCCAACGTCAGCGAGGACGCCCTCCGGGATCTGGACGAGCGCGGGATCGTGCGTATCGGCGCGGAGGTGCGCACGGGGGACATCCTGGTGGGCAAGGTAACGCCCAAGGGTGAGACGGAGCTCACCGCGGAGGAGCGGCTGCTGCGGGCCATCTTCGGAGAGAAAGCCCGGGAGGTGCGGGACACCTCTCTCCGGGTGCCTCACGGGGAGAAGGGCAAGGTGGTGGGCGTCAGGGTGTTCAGCCGGGAGGCGGGGGACGAGCTGCCACCCGGCGTAAACCAGATGGTGCGGGTGTACGTGGCCCAGAAGCGGAAGATCACCGTGGGGGACAAGATGGCGGGCCGGCATGGCAACAAGGGGGTGGTGGCCAAGATCGCCCCCGAGGAAGACATGCCCTACCTCCCCGATGGGACCCCCGTGGACATCGTGCTCAACCCTCTCGGGGTTCCCAGCCGCATGAACGTGGGGCAGGTTCTGGAGACCACCCTGGGGTGGGTCTGCAAGGAACTGGGGTTCTACGCAGAAGTTCCCGTCTTCGACGGTGCCCGGGAATCGGAAATTGAGCAGCTCCTGGAGCAGGCGGGTCTGCCCCGCACGGGGAAACTCCAGCTCTACGACGGGCGCACGGGGCTGCCCTTCGACCACCCCTGCCCCGTGGGCTGGATCTATATGATGAAGCTCCTGCACCTGGTGGAGGACAAGATCCACGCCCGCAGCACGGGACCCTACAGTCTCATCACCCAGCAGCCGCTCGGCGGCAAGGCTCAGTTCGGCGGCCAGCGGTTCGGGGAGATGGAGGTGTGGGCCCTGGAGGCGTACGGGGCTGCCAGCACCCTGCAGGAGCTGCTGACGGTGAAGAGCGACGACGTCACGGGGCGTGTGAAGACCTACGAAGCCATCGTGAAGGGCGAGAACATCCAGGAACCCGGAGTGCCGGAGTCCTTCAAGGTGCTGGTGAAGGAGCTCCAGGCCCTGTGCTTGGACGTCCGGGTCCTGAGCGCGGACCGGCGGGAGATCGATCTCCGGGAGATGGAGGAGGAGGTGGTGGATACCGTCCGGTCCCTGGGCATCAACCTGGAGGGCGAGGAAGCCCTGATGGAGGAGCCCATCTGAGGAGGGGGGCGCATGCAGGACGTGAACGCCTTTGATGCCATTCAGATCCGGCTCGCCTCTCCTGAGCAGATCCGCATGTGGTCCCGGGGCGAGGTGAAGAAGCCGGAGACCATCAACTATCGGACCCTCAAGCCCGAGCGGGATGGCCTCTTCTGCGAGCGCATTTTCGGCCCCGTGCGGGACTGGGAGTGCCACTGCGGGAAGTACAAGCGCATCCGCTACAAGGGCATCATCTGCGATCGGTGCGGGGTGGAGGTCACCCGTTCGAAGGTGCGGCGGGAGCGGATGGGCCACATCGAGCTGGCTGCGCCCGTGGTCCACATCTGGTACCTGAAGGGGGTCCCTAGCCGGCTGGGTCTCCTGCTGGACATCTCGCCCCGGGCCCTGGAGCGGGTGGTGTACTTCGCCGCCTACATCGTCATCGATCCAGGGACCGTGAAGGAGCTGCAGCCCAAGCAGCTCCTCACGGAGAACGAGTACCGGGAGCTGCGGGAGAAGTACGGGAACGCCTTCCGGGCTGGCATGGGGGCGGAGGCCATCCGGGAGCTGCTGCTGCAGCTGGACCTGGACGCGGAGTCCAAGAAGCTGCGGGAGGAGCTGAAGACGGCTCAGGGCCAGCGACGCATCAAGATCCTCAAGCGACTGGAAGTCATCGAGGCCTTCCGGAAGAGCGGCAACCGGCCGGAATGGATGGTCCTGGAGGTCCTTCCCGTCATCCCGCCGGACCTGCGGCCCATGGTGCAGCTGGACGGCGGTCGGTTTGCCACCAGCGACCTCAACGACCTCTACCGCCGGGTCATCAACCGCAACAACCGCCTCAAGCGCCTGCTGGATCTGGGAGCCCCCGAGATCATCGTGCGCAACGAGAAGCGGATGCTCCAGGAGGCGGTGGATGCCCTCATCGACAACGGGCGCCGAGGCCGGCCGGTGACGGGCCCCAACAACCGGCCCCTGAAGTCCTTGAGCGACCTCCTCAAGGGGAAGCAGGGGCGGTTCCGCCAGAACCTCCTCGGCAAGCGGGTGGACTACTCCGGCCGCTCCGTCATTGTGGTGGGCCCCAAGTTGAAGCTCCACCAGTGCGGGCTCCCCAAGGAGATGGCCCTGGAGCTCTTCAAGCCCTTCGTGATGAAGAAGCTGGTGGAGCGGAACCTGGCGCAGAACATCAAGAACGCCAAGCGCATGGTGGAACGTCAGCGCCCTGAAGTGTGGGACGTGCTGGAGGACGTGGTGAAGGAGCACCCCGTGCTCCTCAACCGGGCCCCCACCCTCCACCGGCTGGGCATCCAGGCGTTTGAACCCGTGCTCATCGAGGGCAAGGCCATCCAGATCCACCCCCTCGTGTGCACCGCCTACAACGCGGACTTCGACGGCGACCAGATGGCGGTACACGTTCCCCTCAGCGCGGCGGCCCAGGCGGAGGCGCGGCTGTTGATGCTCTCTTCCTACAATATCCTCCTGCCGGCCTCTGGGAAGGCCGTGGCGAGCCCACAGCGGGACATCGTCTTCGGATGCTACTACCTTACCCTGGAGCGTCCGGGGACGAAGGGGGAGGGCAAAGTCTTTAGTACCTCCGCGGAGGTGTTACTGGCCTACGAGCACGGAGTGGTGGACCTGCATGCAAAGATCAAGGTGCGGCTGGCCCCCGGCACGGAGCCCATCGAGACCACGGTAGGCCGGGTGATCTTCAACGAAGCCCTGCCCGAGGAACTGCGGTTCGTGGACCAAGTGTGCGACCGGAAGGTTCTGAGCCAGATCGTCACGGACGCCTACTACCGGCTGGGGCCCACGAAGACCGCACAGCTCCTGGACGCCCTCAAGGAGCTGGGGTTCCGCTACGCCACCCAGTCCGGGATGGGCATCGCCATGACGGACCTGGTGATCCCGCCCGAGAAGGAGCAGATCGTGGCGGACGCGGAACGGAAGGTGGAAGTCATCAACCAGCAGTACCGCCGGGGCCTCATCACGGACGAGGAGCGGTACCTGCGCACCATCGATGTGTGGAACGAAGCCACGGAGGCCATCACCAACGCCATGCTCAAGCACTTCGATCCCTTCAACCCGCTCTACATGATGGCTCAGTCGGGTGCCCGGGGGAACATGCAGCAGATCCGGCAGCTGGCGGGCATGCGGGGGCTGTTCGCGGACCCCTCCGGCCGCATCATCGAGATCCCCATCAAGAGCAACTTCCGGGAGGGGCTCACGGTCCTGGAGTACTTCATCGGAATGCACGGCCAGCGCAAGGGCCTGGCGGACACCGCCATCCGGACCTCGGAGTCCGGATATCTCACCCGGCGACTGGTGGACGTGGCCCAGGATGTGATGGTACGGGAGGAGGACTGCGGAACGGACCGATTCATCTGGATGGAGCCCGCCCGTCAGGGCAACGAGATCGCCGTTCCGCTCCGGGATCGCATCGTGGGCCGCATCGCGGCCCGGGACGTCTACCCACCGGAGGGCACCACCCCCCTCGTCCGGGCCGGGGAGGAGATCGCGGAGGAGATCGCGGAGGCCCTGGAGGAGGCAGGAATCGAGCGGGTGCCCGTGCGAAGCGTGCTCACCTGCGAGACCCGGTACGGGGTGTGCAGCAGGTGTTACGGCCGCAACCTGGCCACCGGGAAGCTCGTGGAGGTGGGGGAAGCCGTGGGGGTGATCGCGGCCCAGTCCATCGGGGAGCCCGGAACGCAGCTCACCATGCGCACCTTCCACACGGGGGGAATCGCAGGGTTCGACATCACCCAGGGTCTGCCCCGGGTGGAGGAACTCTTTGAGGCCCGTAAGCCCAAGGGGCAGGCCATCATGGCGGAGATTCCAGGCCGGATTTCCATCGTGGAGGAGAGGCGAACCCGAAAGGTGGTGGTCCAGGGCAAGGAGGAGACCCGGGAGTACGTGGTGCCCTTCGGCCAGCGGCTCCTAGTTTCCCAGGGGGAGTTCGTGGAGGCGGGCCAGCAGCTCACGGAGGGGCCCCTCAACCCCCACGATATCCTGCGCATCCTGGGTGTGGAGGCGGTGCAGCGCTACCTCGTGGAGGAAATCCAGAGCGTGTACCGCTCCCAGGGCGTGGAGATCAACGACAAGCACATCGAGATCATCGTGCGCCAGATGCTGCGGCGGGTGAAGATTCGGGACGAGGGCGACACGGAGTTCCTCCCCGGGGAGATCGTGGACGTGTTCGCCTTCCAGGAGGAGAACCGGAAGGTCCAGGCGCGGGGCGGGCGGCCTGCGGAGGCGGATCCCGTGCTCATGGGCATCACCAAAGCGGCCCTGGCCACGGAGTCGTGGCTGTCCGCGGCGAGCTTTCAGGAGACCACCCGGGTGCTCACGGACGCAGCGACGAAGGGCAAGGTGGATCCTCTGCTGGGTCTGAAGGAGAACGTAATTATCGGGAAACTCATCCCCGCCGGCACCGGCATGCCACGGTACCGGCAGATGAAGGTGGCGGCGGAGCTCTAACCAGTTGGGGCCCGGGGAGGAACCGGGCCCCAGGATCACTCCAGAACGGTCACCACCCCGCGATCCCCGTCCACCCGAATCCGTTGTCCGGTGCGGATCCGGGTGGTCCCGAAGCGCGTACCCACCACGGCCGGCAGTCCGTACTCCCGGGCCACGATGGCTGCGTGGCTCATGATCCCGCCGATGTCGCACACCACTGCGCGAATGCGGGCGAACACCGGTGTCCAGTTGGCCATGGTGAGGGGCGCCACCAGGATCTCCCCGGGCTGCACCTCATCCAGCTGCTCCACCGCCCGGATCACCCGGGCCGTCCCCTCCACCACCCCGGGGGAGGCGGCATACCCGGTGAGGGCCTTCTCCCCTCCCTCCGCCTGCCCGAGCCACTCCTGGATGCGCTCCGTGGTCACGCCCCACAGCATGATGAGCATGGGATCCGTTACCTCGTCCGGCGCGGGGCCCAGAGCCGGGGGCGGCGTCCACTCCCGCAGCCGCTCTAGGATGGCCCGACGGCGGGCCACGATGGGCGGCCAGTACTTGGGGCCCAGGGGTTCCGCGCCCGTGGCCCACGTGAGCCGGAGTTCCTCCAGAGCCTGAGCCACCTCATGGCGGTGCAGGCAGAAGACGTCCTGGGGCTGGCGCAGAAACCCGTGCTTCGCCAGCAGCGCCCCGAACTGTCGGGCCTTCTGCCAGAACACGGTCCAGTGCCAGTGCTCCACGTAGAACCCGTGTCCCTCCACGTAGGGGAACACCGTGCGCGCGAGCCCCAGGGCCTCGTCGAAGGCCCGGCGGGTGTCCTCGTCCGGAAGCAGGGCGCGGTAGGCCGCGGTAATCCGATCCCGCTCCGCGATGAGGCCGGCCACGTCCCGGTCGATCCGTTCGCCTGCCTCCACCAGCTCCACATACCGTCGGATGGCGCTCAGCGGGACGTCCAGGTTCTCCACCCAGCTGCCGTGGTAGTGGTAGAAGCCGTTGCCGCAGGAGTAGTAGAACCACGGGTGTTTGGCCCCGTGAAACTCCTGTAGCCAGCGTCTTCCCGCCTCCGTCGCGGAGAGGGCCTCCTCCAGCTCCTGAGGAGTCTTTGTCCGCTTGACCACAGGAGCCACCCCCAATGCCACCGCGAGGCGCGCAAGGCGCTTCAGCTCCTCGTCCGGTCGGAAGATGGGAATGTCCTGCTCCAGACCTGCCACCATCCTCGCGATGGTCTGATCGGGGATCTCGGGGAAGTGCTGCCTGCAGAATTGGGTGAAGCTCAGATAAGCCGCGTATCCCAACACCAGCAGCTCGAAGTGGTATTGATAGATCTTGCAGAAACTCTCCAGCAGGCGGTGGTACGCTACGAGGAGGTCGTAGGCGGAGGCCAGCCCGCGGCCTTCCGTCACCACCGAATCCGGCTCCACTTCCGGCAGGTCTGGCACCCGCAGGGCCTCCAGCTCGCGGATGGTCTCCTGCACCTTCCCCAGCCATTTTTCATACAGGTCGTTCCAGTTCCGGTAGTAATAGCCCGCCCGTTCCGCGAAGATCTGGGCCCGACGCCCCACTTCCCCGGGGTCCGTCACCGGGATCCCGCTGATGTAAACGTAGCCGTTGAGCACCCGGTGCTCGATGCCCAGGGCTGTGGGGAGCAAAAACACGCGGGCGTTGATCTGTCCGATGCCGATGTACCCGTCGTCCGCGGTGATGATGTCGAAGGGGTAGATGGGCTCCGGAAAGTGCATGCTGTTCCACACCCACAGCCGGCTTTCCTCCGTCGCCCTCCGGTGCTCACTGAAGCGGAGATAGGGCGGGTACATCTCCTCCCACCCCTCCGCGCCCGGCGGGGTGGGGATCTCGAACGGGCTAGGGAACGCACGCTTCATCGTCTCTCCCCCCCTCCTACGACGTCCAGGAGGCATGCATTCGACGGGGCTTGAGGGCCCTCCTCCCGGATGGGTGCTACAGCCAGGCCTCTAGCCGCTCCCGTTCGAAGGCCTCCTTCTCCGCAAGCGTCTTCTCCTCCGGCGGAGCGATCTCTACCACGGGGGCCGGGTGTTCCAGAAACCGCCCCACCACCTTCGCGGCCCTGCCGTCTCCCACCTCAATGAAGCAATACCCGAACCCGTCAAACCCCTCGGGCTCCGGTCCCAGGCCCAGGTGGTGCAGGATCCACCGGGCCGCCACCCGCCCCTGGGACTCCGCGAACACCCCGGCCTTGGGGAGGGGCATACCGTTGGGAAGGAGAATTTCCGTCACGTCCCCCACCGCGTACACGTTCTCAAAGGAGGTGCGTAGGGTTCTCGGATCCGGCCGGATCCACGCCCCTTCCGGGGCAAGCCCGCTTTGCTCCACCACCCGGGGCGGCCGGTGCGGCGGAACCGCCAGAAGGAGATCGAAGGGCAACTCCTCCCCGTTGAAGACCACCCGTCCGGGCTCGATCCGCTGAGCCTTCCGGTTGGGCAGAAATCGAATCCCCCGCTCTCCAAGCCACCCCTCCAGACGGGCGCACCCCGCGGGCCCTACCACCGGCAGCGATGCGGGCTGAGGCGTGAAGGCCACGAGCTCCACCCGGTCCCGGATCCCAAGCCGCTGGAACCGATCCTCCAGCAGCATGGAGGCCTCATAGGGAGCAGGAGGGCACTTGTAGGGAACTCCGAAGATTCCCACCACGAGTCGGCCTCCTGCAAAGCGGCCGACTGCAGGAGCATGCCGTTCCACCTCCGCCGCATCGTACAGGTTCACGGCGTGCTCGAACCCGGGCACCAAGTCCGGCCGGAGCTCCGCGCCCAGGGCCACGATCAGGAAATCGTACGGGAACTCCCCCGCGGTGGTCCGGACCCTGCGCCGGTCCGCTTCAATCCCCACCAGGTCCGCCTGGACCCAGGTGGTCCCGTGCCTGCGAACGTTCCCGAGGGGCCGGGAGCCCTCCCCGTAACCCCCCCGCCCCGACAGCACCCACAGCTTTCGCAACCCCATGAAGAACTGGTCCTTGCGATCCACCAGCACCACCCGATGGCCCGCCCGGGCCGCGGGTGCCAGCTCCTTGGCCGCGCTCAGACCCCCGAATCCGGCTCCCAGGATTACGACGTCTGCCATTGGTCACCTCCGCTCAGACGTTCCCGATTGCAGGTCCCCACCGATCGTGTTAGGGTAGCAATGCCGGCGGTTGTCCGGCTCCGAGATGGGAGGAGGCGCTCCGAAAGGAGTGGCCCGGCCTAACTTGGAGAGGGCAGCCGCCGGTGTTCTTTAACGGACTCCTGCACATGCTATCCTGATACGGGATGTCTTCGCCGTCGTCCCTCAAGACCCCTCCCCGTCTTCGGAGGCGCTCCGTACCGGTGCGCATCGGCACCCGGTGGATCGGAGGTGAAGCCCCCATCGCGGTGCAGTCCATGACGGATACGGACACCGCGGATGTGGAGGCCACGGTTTCGCAGGTTCGGGCGCTTGCGGAGGCGGGAAGCGAACTGGTGCGGATCACGGTGAACCACGAGGCCGCAGCCCGGGCGGTGCCTGAGATCGTACGGCGCCTCCGGGACGAAGGAGTTACTGTGCCCATCGTGGGCGACTTCCACTACAACGGGCATCTCCTCCTCACCCGCTTCCCGGAGTGTGCCCGGGCCCTGGACAAGTATCGGATCAACCCGGGCAACGTGGGTCCCGGGGGACACGACGAGAACTTCCGCACCATCCTCCGGGTGGCCCTGGATCACGGGAAACCCGTGCGCATTGGGGTGAACTGGGGATCCCTGGACCAGCGGCTCCTCACGGAGCTCATGGACCAAAATGCGCGTTCCCCAGAGCCCCGCGACGCCCGGGAGGTGGTACGGGAGGCCATGGTGCAGAGCGCGCTGCGAAGCGCGGCCTTCGCGGAAGCGTGCGGTCTGCCGCACGACCGTATCGTGCTCAGCGCGAAGACCAGCAGTGTGCCGGACCTCATCGAGATCTACCGACGGCTGGGAGCCGCATGCGATTACCCCCTGCACCTGGGCCTCACGGAAGCGGGAATGGGGACGAAAGGGATCGTGGCCTCCGCAGCTGCCCTGGCCGTGCTCCTGTACGAGGGGATCGGGGATACCCTCCGGGTCTCCCTCACCCCGCCCCCGGGCGGGGACCGTACGGAGGAAGTACGGGTAGCCCAGCAGATCCTTCAGTCCCTGGAGCTGCGGTCCTTTGCCCCGCAGGTCACCGCCTGTCCGGGCTGCGGACGCACCGCCAGCTCCTTCTTCCGGGACCTGGCGGACCAGGTCGAGAGCTACATCCGGGCGCGCATGCCCGAGTGGAGGGAGCGGTACCCGGGAGTGGAGGAGCTCCGGGTGGCGGTGATGGGGTGCGTGGTGAACGGTCCCGGGGAGAGCCGGCACGCCCACATCGGCATCAGCCTCCCAGGGACCTTTGAGGAGCCCAGGGCACCCGTGTATGCGGACGGGCGGCTACTGACCACCCTCCGCGGGGACCATATCGCGGAGGAGTTCCTGGTGATCCTGGAGCAGTACGTGGCCACGCGGTTCGGGACCCGCGGCCGACATCCGTCAAGGAATTCTACTTGACGGATGGGGGTCTTTTCCTGCTATAGTGATCCTTGGGGGACATCCCTCAAACCGCAGAGAAAGGGGGTGAGGAGCGATGACATGGGCGAACTACGTGGTGGCGCTCATCGGGATCTGGTTCATCCTTGCGCCGTTTGTCCTCGGGTTCCAGGCCGCGCAGGCCCAGATGTGGACCAGCATCATCGGCGGACTGATCCTTTTGATCCTCGGCGGCTGGGCGGCCTTGAACGAAGAGGCGCGGCGCAAGCTTTGGATCCAGTACGTGAACGGGCTGGTGGGCGTCTGGTTCGTGATCGCCCCGTGGGTGCTGGGGTTCGCCGACCGGCCGGGAGAGATGTGGACCTCCCTGCTGGGCGGCCTGATCACCGTGGTGCTGTGCGCGTGGCTCGCCTTCTCGGTCCTTCCGCGGGAGCTGGCCACGCGGCGGTAAGGTCACACTGGACCCTCCGCGAGCTCTGTGGTAGATAAGAAGCCATGGAGCTCGCGGAGGGTTTTTGATGCCGGAAAAGGACTTCTGGATCGGCGCGCTCGTGCTGGCCTCCTGGACCCTGAGCCTTACTTCATTTTCCCTTCATGCGCTGCAGATCCCGGAGGAGGATCGTCTTCCCGCCAGCCTCTCCCTGGCCGCGGCCTTCACCATGCTGGGGATCCCGCTTCTCCAGCTGTTCCGCTAAGCCGTGTTGCCGCTCCCCGTGGACCTCCGCCCGTCCCCTTCTACGTCCACAAGTAGAGCAGCAAGAAGGCCGCGCCCAGCAGTCCCATGTTCTTCAAGAAGTTCACCTGCTCCGTCATCTTCCGCATGGGGTCCTCGATGGCCCAGAAGTTGTGCATCCAAAAGGAGACGAACACGAGGAAGATCACCAACAGCCACAGGCCGACCTGCACGTATAGGCCAGTGAGAACCGCCAGTCCGCCCAGGAGGAGCATGAGGCCGGTGACCGCCACCGCCACCCGCGGGGCCGGGACACCCTTGGACTGGGCATAGCCGGACATCATCTCCAGGCGCTGAAAGTGGTTGATGCCGTTGAGTATGAAGAAGCCACCGTACAGGATCCGCCCCAGCCAGAACAGCGCCTCCATCCTTCCCCCTCCCTGTTGTGCTTTATAAATTCAACCGCTAGGATAAATTTAGCTTAGAGGCGTGTCAAGGGCAGGCGTTCCGATCTTGGGCGAGTCGAGGGGGATCCGTGCGGGAGGAAGCCCTCTGCCCAGCCCGGAGGGCCATTGAGCTATTGCAGGAGAAATGGGTACTGCACATCGTCCGGGCCCTGCTGGACGGTCCTAAGGGCTTTAACGAGCTGGCCCGGGCCACGGGCGGGTGCAATGCAGCCACCCTCTCCCACCGGCTGGAGCAGCTGGTGGCCCTCGGGCTGGTGCGCAAGACGGTGCACTCCACCATGCCGCCCCGCACCAGTTACCGGCTCACCCGGGCGGGTCGGGCCCTGCGGGGCGTCATCCGGGCCATTGACCGCTGGGCCCGCCGATATCTCGCGGAGACGCAAAATACGGAGCGGGATTGAATCCCGCTCCGTATTTTTCTTCCCGGCAGCGACCTACTCTCCCGCGCCGTCTCCAGCGCAGTACCATCGGCCCTGGAGGGCTTAACTTCCGTGTTCGGAATGGGAACGGGTGTGGCCCCTCCGGTATGGCCACCGGGAAGACACACCCCCGACAACTGCATGCGAGATCCGGCACCGGAGCTCTGCTCCAGCGGTAGGAGGCCGTCAAGCCCTCGGCCGATTAGTACCGGTCGGCTTCACGCGTTGCCGCACTTCCACCTCCGGCCTATCCACCAGGTATTCTCCCTGGGGCCTTAACCGGTTGACCCGGTGGGTGGCCTCATCTTGGGGCGTGCTTCGCGCTTAGATGCTTTCAGCGCTTATCACGACCGCACATGGCTACCCGGCGCGTGCCGCTGGCGCGACAACCGGTACACCAGAGGTGCGTCCACTCCGGTCCTCTCGTACTAGGAGCAGCCCCCCTCAAGCCACCTGCGCCCGCAGTGGATAGGGACCGACCTGTCTCA